>NZ_JAVKPH010000008.1:111246-167504 GCF_031432425.1 Ruixingdingia sedimenti
CCGCCCCCAATAGCGCGAGCCCGGTCGTCCGCAGGGCGCGCTGCCGCCGCCGTTCGCCCGGCGTCTGGACGTAGGGAATGGATACCACCGGCACGATCCCCACCGCGCGTTCCAGTTGCCCCGCCGTCCGCAGCACCGGGTTGCGCAGTTCCAGCGCCAGCGCCGCCGCCAGCGCCAGCGCGAGGCTCGCCGCCGTGCCGAACACCGCCGTCTTGCGCCGCCCCGAACTCAGCGGATAGTCCGGTTCCACCGCGCGTTCCAGCATGACGAAGCGAAGGCCCTGTTCGCTGGCGTCCAGCCGCTGGCTGGTCTCCGCCTCTGCCAGCCGGCGGGTGACGACGGCGAATTGTTCGCGCAACTGGTCCAGCCGCCGGTCATAGCTGCCCAGCATCGTTTCCACCGCCGGCACCCCCGCCAGGATCGCGGCGATTTCGCCCTGCCGGTTGCGGATCATCATGCGCTGGTCGTCGATCACCGCGATCTGGGCCGTCAACGTGTCGATCTGCCGCTGGATCACCGCGCGCAGCGGTCGCTCGCCCTCCAGCGCGCTGCGCTGGCCGGTCAGTTCCAGCACCCTTTGGTCCAGCGCGCGCAGGTCGTCGTCCAGCCGCATCGATTCTTCCCGCAGGCTGGCGGCGGCAGAGGGCAGCGCCTGAAGGTTCTCGTTCTTGTAGCGGGTCAGGTCGGCCTCCAGCGTGGCGATTTCCGCGCTGATGCGGCCCTCTTCGGCGCGATAGAATTCCAGCGTTTCGCGGATGCGTTCCGCCTCGCGGCTGGAATTCAGCCGTAGCACCTGTTCGGCAAGGTCGTTGGCCACCGCCGCCGCCAGCACCGGATCGCCAAGCCGCGCGGTGATCAGCAGCGCCGATACCCCCTGCGTCGGCCCGGGCGTGGTGGGGGCGATGCTTTGCAATGTCACCGCCTGGCGCAGCGCGGCCACCTGTTCATTGGGGCTGAGCGGCGCACCGTCGCGGAACAGCCCGTGCCGGTCGATCAGCGCCAGCAGGTTTTCGCGCTGGAACAGGCGCTGTTCGATCAGTTGCAATCTTTGTGCCGCCGCCGGATCCCCCGGCGCCCCCGCCGTGGTCAGCGCGTCGATCTGGATCACCGCGACCGATTCATACGTCCGCGGTTGGCCGAGCGCGACCCACAGGCTGACCGCCATCCCCGCCAGCACGATCGGCAGCATCAGCAGCCAGCGGCGGCGCAGCATGCCGATCAGGTCTTGCAGCGTCTGGATGTTTCCCATGCAACTCGTTCCAATACCTGCGCGGCCTAGCGCGCGTCATAGCGATAGCGGGCCTGCCCCGGTTCCTCTGCCCGGTTCAGCACCACGCCCAGAACGGGGGTGCGGCCTTCCAGCAGGCGGGTGCAGGCGGTGATGTCCTCGGCCCGGGTGCGGGTGCCGTCGGCGACCAGCAGCACGCAATCCACCGCCGGCAGAAAGCCGATCACGTCATCGCCCGCCAGCGCCGGGGGCAGGTCGTAGATCACGATGTCGGGCTCCAGCGCCTCCTGCATCGCCTCCAGCGCCTCGCGCGTGTCGCTCGCCTGCAACAGCGCCGCCGCATCCGGCACCGGCGTGCCGTTGAGGCCGAGCGCGAGATTCGCCCCGATGCGCAGGAAATGCGATTCGAGCGGCTGGTCGTCGGTCAGATAGTCGCGCAGCGCCCCGGGATCGGCCACGCCCAGAAGATCCGCCAGCCCCGGGTGGCGCAGTTCCAGATCCACCAGCACCGTATGCACCTGCGGCAGCCGCGCCAGCGCCAGCGCCAGATTGGCGGCGACCATGCTCTTGCCGCAGCCGCGGGTGGGCGAGGTGACGGCCAGCCGCGTCCACTGCCGTTCCTCCATCGTCTGGAGGATGCGCGTGCGCAGCATGTCGAACCGGGTGGCGGCGGGGCCCTCGTGGCCCGTGGGCAGCAGGCGGTGGCGTTCCAGATGCTGCGGGTCGGGCTGGATCGCGGTCAGCTGTTCCCACCGCCGCGCAGGGTCGGTGCGCGGCATCAGCGCACCGGCGAAGGGATCGCGCGGGCGGCCATGGCGGATCACCGCCGGCAGGTCCTGCGTGCCGCGGTGATAGCGGAAGACCGAAATGCCGGACCGGCCGCCCTGCGGGGAATCGCTGTCCTTCACCATGTCGATCTGATCCATCCGGCCGCCCCTGACGGCGGGCTGTGGATAGCTGTCTGCCATCGCCTCGGCCACCTTCCTGCTGCGGCCCGGCGCAAGCGGCCCGCGGTTGACGCCAACCCGCCTGTGCAGCAGGCCGGGCCCGGGCCATGACATAGCGCGGAACGCCGCGCGTCCCGATCACATGCCAGTGCCCGGGCCCCCGCCCAGCAAAGAAGTCTTTACCAGACAAGGCCCAACAGGGAAAGTGGCGCCGCCGATCCGGGCCTTCTGCCCGGGTGCTGTGACCGGGAAACCGCATGGATTCGCACGAAAATGCCTTGGTTGGCGCCGATCCGGCCATTGATGCGGTGGTGATCGGGCGGAATGAAGGCGCGCGGCTGGCGGCCTGCCTCGCCTCGCTCGCCGGGCAGGTGCGCCGGGTGGTCTATGTCGATTCGGGTTCCACCGACGGCAGTGTGGAGGCCGCGCGCGCGGCGGGGGCAGAGGTGGTGGCGCTGGACATGGGCCAGCCCTTCACCGCGGCGCGGGCGCGCAATGCGGGGCTTGCCCGGGCGATGGCGGCGGCGGACCCGCCGGCGTTCGTCCAGTTCGTCGATGGCGACTGCATGGTGCAGCCGGGCTGGGTCGCGGCGGCGGCGGCCTTTCTGGTGGCGCATCCGCAGGCGGCGGTGGCCTGCGGGCGGCGGCGCGAACGGTTCCCCGATGCCTCGGTCTACAACCGCCTTTGCGATCGCGAATGGTATACGCCCGTGGGCCTTGCCCGCGCCTGCGGCGGCGATGCGCTGATGCGGGCGGCGGCGGTGACGGCGGCGGGTGGTTATCGCGACGACCTGATCGCGGGGGAGGAACCCGAATTGTGCCTGCGCCTTGGCCGCGCGGGCTGGCAGGTCTGGCGGCTGGATGTGGAAATGACGCTCCACGATGCCGCGATGACCCGCTTCGGCCAGTGGTGGCGCCGCAGCCGCCGCGCGGGCCATGCCTTTGCCGAGGGCGCGGCCCTGCATGGCCGGGGGCCGGAACGCCACTGGGTGGCAGAGACGCGCCGCGCGCTGCTGTGGGGCGTGGCGCTGCCGGTTGCGGGGCTGGTGCTGGTGCCGTGGTCGCTGCTGCTGTGGCTCGCCTATCCCGCGCAGGTCCTGCGCCTGTCGCGCCGGATGGGGGCGGAGGCCGCGTTTTTCACCACCCTGGGCAAATTCCCCGAGGCGCAGGGGGTCTTGGGCTACCACCTCGCCCGCCTGCGCCGCCGCCGGGCGGGGCTGATCGAGTACAAATAGCCTCAGCCCCCCGCCCGCAGCCGCAGCGCCGCCCGCACCTGCCCCGGCAGAATCGCCGCGCAGCGGGCATAGCGGGGGACCAGCCGCCGGGGGCTCGACCCCATGCGCCAGACCCATTCCAGCGCCAGCCGCCGCACCCAGGCCGGCGCGCGCCGCTGGTGGCCGGCCAGAAAATCCACCCCCGCCCCGACCGAGGCGAAACCGACCGCCGGGGCAAGATCGCGCCCGCGCGCCGCCAGCATTTCCTGCTTGGGCGCGCCGAGCGCCAGCAGGCACAGCCGCGCCCCGCTGGCCGCCACCTGCGCCAGCACCGCCGCCGCCTGATCCCCCGCCGGGTCGAACCCGAAGGGCGGCGCGATCCGCGCCACGACGCGCAGGCCCGGCACATCCGATTCCAGCCGCGCCGCGGCGCCCGCCAGCGCCGCATCGGTGCTGCCCACCAGCGCCACCGTCACGCCCTTCGCGGCGGCCAGCCGCACCAGCGGCAACACCAGATCCGACCCCGGCGCCAGCGCCACCGGCCGCCCCGCCAGGCGCGACAGCCACACCACCGGATTGCCGTCCGCCACCACGATGTCCTGCGCCGCATAGACGCGGCGGAAGGCGGCATCGGTGCGCAGCTTCACCAGATGGTCGAGGTTCAGGGTCGCCAGCGCGAACCCCTCGCCCGCATCGAACCGCCGCCCGGCCTCTGCCAGCGCGGCGGGCGCGTCGGGGGTGTTCACGCGGATCGTCTCGGCGCCGAAGCGGAATTCCATGCGGGCCTCCCGGGGGGACAAGGCTGCATAGCCCCGGGGCGCCCGCCGGGGCAAGCCCCGGCCCGGGGTGTCCTGCCCTTTGCCCGGCGTCTGGCCGGGTGGTTCGGGCGCGCCGGGGGCCAGCCCCCGGACCCCCGGAGTATTTGGGGCAAGATGAAGCCAGCGATGCTCCTCCCGAAGGAAGGGCGGCTTCTTCTTCACTTTCTGTCCATAAATATCCCAGGGGTCCGGGGGCTGGCCCCCGGCGCGCGGTCTTCCACCGGCACTGCCCCTGCCGTGGCTTGCCAGTGCCTTGTTGCCGCCGCATCCTTGCGGCAAGGGGATCCCCGGAACCGAGGACCTGCCATGACCACCCGCCCTGCCGACCGGACCGCCCGCCCGCGGGTGCTGGCCATTGCCGAGGCCGCCAACCCCGAATGGGTGAGCGTGCCGCTGGTCGGCTGGTCGCTGGCGCAGGCGCTGCGGGGGGTGGCGGATGTCCATCTCGTCACCCAGATCCGCAACCGCGAGGCGATCCTGCGCGCGGGCCTTGTCGAGGGGCGCGACTTCACCGCCATCGACAGCGAGGCCGTCGCCCGCCCGATGTGGAGGCTGGGCGAGGCGCTGCGGATGGGCGAGGGCAAGGGCTGGACCATCCTTCAGGCCATCGGCGCCATCACCTATCCGTGGTTCGAACATCTCGTCTGGCGCCGCTTCGGTGCCGACATCCGGGCCGGGCGCTATGATCTCGTGCACCGCATCACGCCGCTCAGCCCCACGGTGCCGAGCCATCTTGTCCGCAAGGTGCAGGCCGCGGGCGTGCCCTTCGTGCTGGGCCCGCTGAACGGCGGGGTGCCCTGGCCGAAGGGGTTCGAGGCCGAGATGGCGCAGGAACGCGAATGGCTGTCGCGGCTGCGGCGCGCCTACCGGCTGCTGCCGGGGGCGGGGGCGACGCTGGCGGCGGATGCGATTCTGGTGGGCTCGCGCCATACCGGGGCGGATATACCGGCGCGGCATCGCGGGCGCTGCATCTGGCTGCCCGAAAACGGGATCGACCCGGCGCGGTTCTGGCGCGCCGCCGCGCCGGCGCCGGGCCCCCTGCGCGCCTGTTTCATCGGCCGGATGGTGCCCTACAAGGGCCCCGACATGCTGCTGGAGGCCGCGGCGCCCCTGCTGCGCGACGGGCGGCTGCGGCTGGAGATGATCGGCGACGGGCCGATGCTGCCGGATCTGCGCGCCCGCGCGGCGGCCCTGGGGGTGGCGGAGGCCGTCACCTTCCACGGCTGGCTGGCGCATGGGGCGGTGCAGGACGTGGCGGCGGGTTGTGCGGTGCTGGCCTTCCCCTCGATCCGCGAATTCGGCGGCGGCGTGGTGCTGGAGGCGATGGCGCTCGGCCTCGTGCCGCTGATCGTGGATTACGCGGGCCCGGCGGAACTGGTGGTGCCGGAGACGGGGGTCAAGGTGCCGCTCGGGCCGCGGGCGGACATCGTGGCGGGGTTCCGCGATGCATTGGCCCGCATGGCCGGTGATCCGGCCGCGCTGGCCCCGATGGGGGCCGCCGCCCGCGCGCGGGTGCTGGATCACTTCACCTGGGACCGCAAGGCCGCGCAGGTGGCAGCGGTCTATGACTGGGTGCTGCGCCGCCGCTCCGACCGGCCCGAACCGCTGCCCCCGCCGCCCCCGCTGGCTGTGCCCGAATGCCGCGGCACCGGGGCCTGATCCGCACCATATTTTGGACAATCTTTCGATTTAGCCCTAGCCTTCATCCATCCGGTAAACAGTTTCATGACCCAAGCCGTGCCCCTGCCCCCCGTTTCCGACACCGACATCGCCATCGTCGGCATGGCCGCGCATCTGCCCGGCGCGGGCAGTGTCGCCGCCTATTGGGACAACCTGTGCAACGGCATCGAATCCATCCGGCGGCTGGGTGACGACGACCTGCGCGCCGCGGGCGAATCGGCCGCGAGGATGCGCCAGCCCAACTATGTCCCTGCCGCCGCCACGCTGGACGGGTTCGAACGGTTCGACGCGGAATTCTTCGGCTTTTCCCCCAAGGAAGCCGCGATCATGGACCCGCAGCACCGCCAGTTCCTCGAGGTCGCGTGGGAGGCGCTGGAGGATGCCGGCCATCCGCCCGAAGGGTTTCCCGGCCAGATCGGCGTCTTTGCCGGCTGCGGGATGGGCAGCTATTTCTATTTCAACATCTGCTCCAACCCCGATCTGGTACGTTCGACCGGCATGTTCCTGCTGCGGCATACCGGCAACGACAAGGATTTCCTGTCCACCCGCGTCAGCCATATCCTCGACCTTCGGGGGCCGAGCCTGAACATCCAGACCGCCTGTTCGACCAGCCTTGTGGCGGTGCATGTGGCGGCGCAATCGCTGCTGAACGGCGAATGCGACATGGCGCTGGCGGGCGGCGTCACGATCGAGTTGCCGCATGCGCGCGGGTATCTCTATGAGGACGGCGAGATCCTGTCCCCCGATGGCCATTGCCATGCCTTCGACCACCGCGCGCAAGGCACGGTGTTCGGGTCCGGCGCGGGCTGTGTGGTGCTGCGGCGGCTGAAGGATGCGATTGCCGATGGCGATCACATCTGGGCCGTGGTCAAGGGCACCGCGGTGAACAACGACGGCGCGGCCAAGGCGGGGTATCTGGCGCCTTCGGTGGACGGGCAGGCGCGCTGCGTGGCAGAGGCGCATGGGGTGGCGGCTGTGCCCGCCGACACCATCGGCTATGTCGAATGCCACGGCACCGGCACCTATCTGGGCGACCCCATCGAGGTCGCCGCGCTGACGCAGGCGTTTCGGGAAAGCACGGACAAGGCGGGCTTCTGCCGCATCGGGTCGGTCAAGACCAACATCGGCCATCTGGATACCGCGGCGGGGGTGGCGAGCCTGATCAAGGCGAGCCTTGCTGTGCACCACGGGGAAATGCCCGCGTCCTTGGGATACGAATCCCCCAACCCGGCGATCGATTTCGACACCTCGCCCTTCCGCGTGAATGACCGGCTGTCGCCCTTCCCGCGCCTTGACGCGCCCCGGCGGGCGGGGGTCAACAGCCTCGGCGTCGGCGGCACCAATGCCCATGCCGTGCTGGAAGAGCCGCCCGCGCGCCCCCCTTCGGGCGAAAGCGACTGGCCCTTTCAACTGCTGGTCCTGTCGGCGCGCAACAAGGCGGCGCTGGACGAGGCGTCGAAGAACCTCGCCGCCCATCTGCGCGCGCATCCCGAACAGCCGCTTGCCGATGTGGCATGGACGCTGAAACAGGGCCGCCGCGCGTTCGAACGCCGCCGGGTGCTGGTGGCCGCCAGCCATGAGGAAGCCGCCGCCCTGCTGGACGATGGCGACCCGCGCCGGGTGTTCACCCATACCCATCTGGGCGACGGGCCCGAGGTGGTGTTCATGTTCCCCGGCGGGGGCGCGCAATATGCCGGGATGGCGCGCGACCTCTATGAGACGGAGCCCGTGTTCCGCGAATGGATGGACCGCGGCCTCGACCACCTCGCGCCCCGGCTGCCGCACGACCTGCGCGCGCTGTGGCTGCCCGGGGAAGGGGCGGCGGGGGCGGCGGCGGCGCTGCTCCGCCCCTCGGTCCAGTTGCCGCTGATCATGATCGCCGAATACGCGCTGGCGCAGTTGTGGATCAGCTGGGGGGTGAAGCCCGCGGCGCTGATCGGCCATTCGATGGGCGAAAACACCGCCGCCTGTCTGGCCGGGGTGATGGGGTTCGAGGATTGCATCGACCTTGTGCACCTGCGCGGCCAGTTGTTCGACACCGTGCCGCCGGGGGGCATGCTCAGCGTGCCGCTGGCGGTGGACAGCCTGCGCCCGATGCTGGGCGAGGGGCTGGACGTGGCCAGCGTCAACGCCCTCGACCTGACCGTCATCAGCGGCCCCAGGGCGGCGCTGGACGCGCTGGAAACCCGGCTGCGGGCGGATGGGGTGGAACCGCAGCGGGTGCAGATCGACATCGCCGCCCATTCGCGGATGCTGGAACCCATCCTGCAACGCTTTGGCGACCACCTGCGCGGCATGCGCCTGTCTGCCCCGCGCCTGCCCGTGATTTCCAACCGCACCGGCCAGCCGCTGACGGCGGCAGAGGCGACGGACCCCGCCTATTGGGTCGCCCATCTGCGCGGCACGGTGCAGTTCGCGCAAGGCATGGCGCATCTGATGGCCGAACCGGGCCGGGTGTATCTGGAGGTCGGGCCGGGCAAGGCGCTGTCGTCGCTGGCGCAGGCCAACGGGGTGCCGGGCAATCAGGTGCTGTCCTCGCTGCGTCACCCGGATCAGGCGCTGGCGGATGATGTCTATTTCCTCGGGCTTCTGGGGCGTCTGTGGGCGCTTGGCGTGCCGGTGGACTGGGCCCCGATCTGGGGCGAGGCGCGGCGCAACCGCGTGCCGCTGCCGACCTATCCCTTCCAGCGCCAGAGCTATTTCATCGAACCCGGCAAGGGCGCTGTGGATGACGCGCCCGACGGGCCGATGCGCAGCGACGATGTGGCCGCATGGGGCTGGCGCCCCGTCTGGCGCCCCCGCGCGGTGGATTGCCCGGTGGAAATCGACGCGGCGGGGCTGGCAGAGGCAGGGCCGCTCTGCTGGCTGGTGTTCACCGATACCGCCGGGGTGGCGGCGCGCGCCGTCGCGCGGCTGCGCGCGGCGGGGCACACGGTGGTCGAGGTGCGCGCGGGCGACGGTTTCGCGCGGCTGTCGGACCATGCCTATACCCTCGCCCCCGAACGCGGGCGCGAGGATTACGACCGGCTGATCCGCGATCTGGTCGCGCGCGGTCTTGCCCCGCAGCGGGTGGCGCATTTCTGGCTGCTGACGGCGGACGAAAGCTTCCGCCCCGGATCGTCGTTCTTTCACCGGGTTCAGGAACAGGGGTTCTATTCGCTGCTGTTCCTCGCGCAGGCGATCGAGGGCGAAAGCCTGCCCCGGCCGATCCATCTGACCATGGTGACGAACGGCGCCGCGCAGGTGCGCGACGAACCCTTGCCCTACCCGGAAAAGGCCACCGCCACGGGCCCCCTGCGGGTGATCCCGCGCGAACTGCCGGGCGTGACCTGCGCCGTGCTGGACGTGGCGCTGGACCGGCGGCCCAGGGGCGATGCGCTGGACCGGCTGGCGGACCGCGTGCTGGAGGACATGCTGGCCGAACCCGCCACCCTGTCGGCCGCGCTGCGCGGCGAGCGGCGGTACGAACTGACCCACCGCCCCGTGGCGCTGCCTGCGGCGGATGCGCCGGTGCTGAAACAGGGCGCGGTCTGCCTGATCACCGGCGGTTTCGGCGGCATCGGCCTGTCCATCGCCGAAAGCCTGATCGCCCGCCACGGCGCGCGGATCGTGCTGCTGGCCCGCCGCCCGCTGCCCCCGCGCGACGCATGGCCCGCGCTTTTGCGCAACAGCCCCCCCGGCGACCCGCTGGCCCGCCGCATCGCCGCCCTGCAACGGCTGGAATCGCTCGGCGGCGCGGTCGAGGTTATCGCCGCCGATGTCTGCAACGTCGAGGATCTGCGCGCCGCCCGCGCGGCCGCCGAGGCGCGGTTTGGCAAGGTGGATGTGCTGATCCATGCCGCGGGCGTGGTGGATGACGGCCCCCTGCTGGCCAAGGGCCCGGCAAGCGTGGAAGAGGTGTTCGCCCCCAAGGTCCACGGCACGCAGGTTCTGGCCGGCGTCTTTCCCGATGGCGATCTGGACCTGATGGTGGTGTTTTCCTCCACCTCCACCGTCATCGCGCCTGCGGGACAGGTGGATTACGTCGCCGCGAACGAATTCCTGAACGCTTGGGCGAAAAGCCGGCAGGGCGGGCGCACGCGCGTTCTGGCGCTGGATTGGGGCATCTGGACCGGCGTCGGCATGGCGGCAGAGGCACTGGCCGAACGCGCCCCCGCGCCCCGCACGCCCGCAGGCCAGCCGCTGCTGGACGTGGCGACCTTCGACGCCGAGGGCCATCGCCTTTACACCGCCGACTGGCGGGTGGCGGATCGGTGGGTGCTGGACGGCCACCGCCTGAAATCCGGCGCGGCGCTGATCCCCGGCACCGGCTATCTGGAACTGGCGGCAGAGGCGCTGCGCGCGCAGGGCGAAACCGGCCCGTTCGAGATCCGCGACCTTTACTTCTTCCGCCCCCTCGCGGTGGATGAAGGTGAAACCCGCGCCCTGCGCCTGCGCCTTGCCCGGCGGGACGAAGGCTATGGGTTCGAACTGCGCAGCGATGTGCAGGCCGATGGCCGCCGGGGCTTTCAGTTGAACGCGCAGGCGGTGCTGGCGCTTGGCCATATCCCCGCCCCCGCGCCGCTGGACCTGCCCGCCATCGCCGCCCGCTGTACCGAAGGCGTGGCAGAGGATCCGCAGGGCATCCGGTCCCCGCAGGAGGACCACCTGACCTTCGGCCCCCGCTGGCGCGTGCTGCGCCGCATGGGTTTCGGGCAAGGCGAGGGGCTGGCGCGGCTGGTGCTGGCCGATGCCTTCCGCGCCGAACTGGCGGGCTATACGCTGCACCCCGCGCTGATGGATATCGCGACCGGATGGGCGATGCGGCTGATCGCGGGGTATCACCCCACGCATCTGTGGGTGCCGGTCAGCTATGCCCGCGTCACCGTGCACCGGCCCCTGCCGGCAGAGATCCACAGTTGGGTCCGCAACGCCACCGACAACACCGCCGAAGGCCCCTTCGCCAGTTTCGACGTGACGCTGGCCGATGCCGCGGGGCAGGTCTGTGTCGAGGTTCACGGCTTCACCATCCGCCGGCTGGACGGCGCGCTGACCCTGACGCAGCGCGTTGATGCGCGGGAACTGGAGTTCCCCGAAACCGGCGCCGCCCGCCCGCCCTCGCCCGCCGAGGAACGGCTGCGCCACAACCTGACCCAGGGCATCCTGCCCGGGGAAGGCGCCGACGCCTTCCACCGTGCGCTGGCCCTGGGCCTGCCGCAGGTCATCGTGTCGTCCATGCCGCTCGACGCGCTGGAACGGCAGGCGGGCGAAGGGGCGGGGGCCGAAGCTGCGGCGGGCCAGAAGTTCCAGCGCCCCGAGTTGGACAGCGCCTATGCCGCCCCCCGCAACGACATCGAGCGCACCTTGGTGGGCTTCTGGGAGGATCTTCTGGGCGTCGACCGCGTGGGGGTCGAGGACAGTTTCTTCGACCTCGGCGGCCATTCGCTGATCGCGGTGCGGCTGTTCGCGATGATCCGCAAGGCGTGGTCGGTCGATTTCCCGATTTCCGTCCTGTTCGAGGCCCCCACCATCGCCCGCTGCGCCGCGCTGATCGAACAGCGCATCGGCCCGGTGGCCGAAGGCACGGGCGACGCGCCGCGGGCCCCCGAACGCCGCTTCACCCATCTTGTCCCGATGCACGAAGGCGAAGGCGGGCCGCGCACGCCGTTCTTCCTTGTGGCGGGGATGTTCGGCAACGTGCTGAACCTGCGCCATCTTGCACAGCTTCTGGGCCATGACCGGCCGTTCTACGGGCTTCAGGCGCGCGGCCTTTACGGCGATCAGGAACCCCATGGCACGCTGGAAGAGGCCGCGCGCGACTGCATTGCCGAACTGCGGCAGGTGCAGCCCCGGGGGCCCTACCTTGTGGGCGGCTTTTCGGGCGGCGGGCTGACGGCATGGGAAATCGCCCGGCAGCTGGAAGCCGCGGGCGAAACCGTCGCGCTGACCGTGCTGCTCGATACCCCCCTGCCGATGCGCCCGGGATTGAGCCGCGCCGACCGGCTGCTGATCCGTCTGGCAGAGGCGCGCGAAAAGGGCCCGGCCTTCGCCGCCGAATGGCTGCGCGCCAAGCGCGCGTATCGGGCCGAACTGCGCCGCCGCGCCGAACAGGGCGCGGCCGAATCCGAAGGCCATCAGTTCCACAATGCCGCCATCGAGGCCGCCTTCCGCGCCGCGCTGCCGCTTTACGGCCTGCAACCGCGCAGCGCCCCGGTGGTGCTGTTCCGCCCGCCGCTGGACCGGCGCTGGCAGGTCACGGGCGGGCGGTGGGTCAGTACGGCGCGGGAATATGTCACCCCCGACAACGACTGGTCGCCCTTCGCCCCCGCCCTGTCGGTCATCGAGGTGCCGGGCGATCACGATTCGATGGTGCTGGAACCGAACGTCCGCGTCCTCGCCGCCCGCCTGCGCGCGGCGATCGAGGCGGCCGAACGCCCCGCCCCTCTGGCACGGGCGGCGGAATAGCCATGGCAGAGCCCACCGTCCTTGCCGTCATTCTCAACTGGCGCACCGCGCCGATGACGCTGCGCGCCGCCGAATGCTGCCTGACGGCGATGGAGGGCATCGCCGGCGCCATCACCATCGTGGACAACGATTCCGGCGACGGGTCGTATGAGGCGCTGGTGCAGGCGGTGGCCGACCGCGGCTGGCACCGCGTCCGCGTCATCCAGTCGGGGCACAACGGCGGCTTCGGCGCGGGCAACAATGTGGGGATCCGCGCGGGCCTGCCCGGCGGCGAAAAGCCCGATTTCGTCTATATCCTGAACTCCGACGCCTTTCCCGCCCCCGACGCGATCCGCCAGTTGCTGGACTACCTGCTGGCGCACCCCCATGTCGGCTTTGCCGGCAGCCACATCCACGGCCCCGAGGGCGACCCGCACACCACCGCCTTCCGCTTCCCCTCGGCATGGAGCGAACTGGAAGGCGCCGCCCGCACCGGCCCGATCAGCCGCGCGCTGGCCCGCCATACCGTCCCCATGGCCCTGCCGCGCCACCCCGCGCGGGTGGACTGGCTGGCCGGGGCCAGCATGATGATGCGCCGCACGGTGCTGGACCGGATCGGGCTCTTCGACGAGACCTTTTTCCTTTATTTCGAGGAAACCGATCTCTGCCTGCGCGCCCGCCGCGCCGGGTGGGAAACCCATTACATCCCCGCCAGCCGGGTCGCGCATATCGGGTCGGAATCCACGGGAATGAAACGCTGGACGCGGATCCCGCAATACTGGCTCGACAGCCGCCTGCACTATTTCGTCAAGAACCACGGGGCCATGGGTGCCATGGCGGCGACGCTGGCGCATGTGGCGGGGGGGCTGGTGTGGCGGGCGCGGCGGCTGGTCGCGGGCCGGCCCCGGCTCGATCCGCCGCATTTCCTGCGCGACCTGATCGTGCATGATGCCAAGGCAGGGCTGCGCGCCCTGACCCAACCGCGCCGCGCCCCCGCGCGGCAGACCGCCGGGAAGTCCCCGGCACGGAGACCATGATGAGTGCCTTTTCCGCCATCCTTGTCGGCAACGAATCGCTGTTGATCCAATGCGCCGAACTGCTTTTGTCGCGCGGCCATGCCATCGCCGCCGTCATCACCCGCGCGCCCGAGGTGCGTTCCTGGGCCGAGGGCCGGGGCATCCGCGCCGAGGCGCAGGATGCGGGCGTGGCCGGGCGGCTGGCCGGGGTCGGGGCGGACTGGCTGTTTTCCATTGCCAACCTGTCGCTGATCCCCGATGCGCTGCTGCGGCTGGCGCGGCGCGGCGCGATCAACTTCCACGATGGCCCGCTGCCCCGCCATGCGGGGCTGAACGCGCCGGTCTGGGCGCTGCTGGAAGGGGAGGCGCGCCACGGCATCACCTGGCACCTGATCGAGGGCGGCATCGACGAGGGCGACATCCTCGCGCAGGCGGAATTCGACATCGCGCCGGGGGATAGCGCGCTGACGCTGAACACCCGCTGCTACGAGGCCGCGATAGAGACGTTCGGGGGCCTGCTGGCCGATCTGGAAACCGGCACCCTGCGCCGCCGGCCGCAGGACCTGACGCAGCGCAGCTACCATGCCCGCGACGACCGGCCCAAGGCCGCGGCGCGGATCGACTTTGCACAGGGGGCCGCCGCCATCCTGCGGCTGGTGCGGGCGCTGGATCACGGCCGCTACCGCAACCCGCTGGCGCTGCCCAAGATCGCGGCGGGGGGCCGGGTGCTGGCCGTGGGTGCGGCGGAAATGGCGGAAGGCGCGGGCGCGCCGGGGCAGGTGCTGGACGCCACCCCCGCCGGGCTGGTGGTCGGCTGCGCCGATGGCGCGGTGCGGCTGGCCGGGCTGCGCGATCTCGACGGCAACGCCATCTGCCCCACCGCCATCGCGCGGGCGGGCGACATGCTGCCCGCCCTGACGGGGCGCGATGCTGCGGCGATCACTGCCGCCATCGCCGCCCTGACCCCGGCAGAGGGCCGCCACCGCCGCGCGCTGGCCGCCCTTGCGCCCGCCGAATTGCCGCTGGCCCGCCCCGCCACGGGCGCGCCGCAACCCGTGGCGAAAGCCGTCGAAACGCCGGATCGGGCCGCCCTGATCGCCGCCTTCGGCCTGCTGGCCGCACAGGGGGCGGGTGGGGCGCGCGACATCGCGCTGACCGATGCCGCCGGGCCGCAGGCGCCGGGCTATGTCTCCGGCTGGGCGCCGCTGCGCCTGCCCGCCGAGGGGACGGCGGGCGCGCTGGTCGCGGGTGCCGAGGCCGCGGTGGCCGAAGGGCGCAAGACCCCCGGTTTCGCCGCCGACCTGCCGCTGCGCGACCCTGCCATCGGCCGGATTACCGTGCCGCCGCTGGCGCTGGCCTTTGGCGCGGCGGAACTGGTGGCGGGCAGCGCCCTGACGCTGGCCCTGACGCCCGCGGGGGCCACGCTGATCCACGACGCCACCCGCCTGTCGCCGGATGCCGCCGCCCTGCTGGCCGCGCGGCTGGCGCATCTGGCGGCCGCCCTTGCCGCCAACCCGGATGCGGATGTGGCCGGCCTGCCGCCCATGCCGGATGCCGAACGCGCGCTGGTCATCGACCAGTGGAACCGCACCGACACCGCCTATCCCGCCGATCAATGCATCCATCAGGCGTTCGAGGCGCAGGCCGCCCGCACGCCCGAGGCCGTGGCGCTGGTCTGCGACGGCGCGCAACTGACCTATCGCGCGCTGAACACCGCCGCCAACCGCGCCGCGCATGTGCTGATGGACATGGGCGTCGGCCCCGGCACGCCGGTGGGGCTGCATACCGGGCGGTCGGCACATCTGCTGATCGGCGCGCTGGCGATCCTCAAGGCGGGCGGGGCCTATGTGCCGATGGACCCGGCCTATCCGGCAGACCGCACCGCGCTGTATCTGGAGGATTCCGCCGCCCCCGTGGTGGTGACGGAATCGGCGCTTGCCCCGCATCTGCCGCCGCATGGGGCGGAGGTGCTGGCGCTGGATGCCGACCCGCGGCTCGATACCGCATCCATCGCCAATCCCGACAGCGGGGTGACGGGCGCGGATCTGGCCTATCTGATCTACACCTCGGGTTCGACCGGGCGGCCCAAGGGGGTGATGGTCGAACACCGCAACGTCGCCAACTTCTTCACCGGCATGGATGCCCGCATCCGCCACGACCCGCCGGGGGTGTGGCTTGCCGTCACCTCGCTGTCCTTCGACATCTCTGTGCTCGAACTCTTCTGGACGCTGGCGCGCGGGTTCAAGGTCGTGCTGACCAGCGACGAAAACCGCACGCTGGTGTCGGGCGGGCGCATGGGGTCCGACCGGGGGATGGAATTCAGCCTGTACTACTGGGGCAACGACGATGGCGTCGGCCCCGCCAAATACGCCCTGCTGCTGGAAGGCGCGAAATTCGCCGACGCCCACGGCTTCTGCGCCGTCTGGACGCCGGAACGGCATTTCCATGCCTTCGGCGGGCCATACCCCAACCCCTCGGTCACGGGCGCCGCCGTCGCGGCGGTGACAAAGACCATCGGTGTGCGCGCGGGATCGGTCGTCGCCCCGCTGCATCACCCGGCGCGGATCGCCGAGGAATGGGCGGTGATCGACAACCTGACCAACGGCCGCGCGGGGCTTGCCATCGCGAGCGGCTGGCAGCCCGACGATTTCGTGCTGCGCCCGGAAAACACGCCTCCCGCCAACCGCAAGGCGATGTTCGACGCGATGGATCAGGTGCGCCGGCTGTGGCGCGGCGAAAAGGTCGCCTTCCCCACCGCGACGGGCAGTTTCGAGGTGGCCACCCAACCCCGCCCGGTATCGCCCGAACTGCCCATCTGGGTCACGACCGCCGGCAACCCCGACACATGGCGCGAGGCGGGCGAGGTGGGCGCGAACGTCCTGACCCACCTTCTGGGCCAGTCGGTGCAGGAAGTGGGCGAAAAGATCGCGCTCTACCGCGACGCGCTGCGCAAGGCGGGGCACGACCCGGCGCGCTTCACGGTGTCGCTGATGCTGCACACCTATGTCGCCCGCGACCGCGAAATCGCGCGCCGCACCGCGCGCGGCCCGATGAAGGATTACCTGCGGTCCGCCGCCGGGCTGATCAAGCAATATGCCTGGGCCTTCCCGGCGTTCAAGAAACCGCAGGGCGTGACCAACCCGGCCGAAATCGACCTGCGCGGCCTGACCGAGGATGAACTCGAAGGCATCCTCGATTTCGCCTTCCTGCGGTATTTCGAGGATTCGGGCCTGTTCGGCACGGTGGACGATTGCCTCGACCGGGTGGAACAGCTCAAGCGCATCGGGGTGGACGAGATCGCCTGCCTGATCGACTACGGCATCCCGCGCGAAACGGTTCTGGAAGGGCTTTACCCGCTGGCAGAGGTGCTGCGCCGCGCCAATGCCGGGCCGGAACTGGCCGAGGGCGATTATTCCATCGCCGCGCAGATCCTGCGCCACGGGGTGACGCATCTGCAATGCACGCCGTCCATGGCGCGGATGATCGCGATGAACGACGACAGCCGCGCGGCGCTGGCGCGGGTGCGCCACCTGATGATCGGGGGCGAGGCGCTGCCCGGCGCGCTGGTGGCCGATCTGGCGAAGGCGGGCCCCGCGACGGTGGAAAACATGTACGGGCCGACGGAAACGACCATCTGGTCCTCGACCGCCACCGCCGATGCGGCCGAACCCGTGGCGAATATCGGCAGCCCGATCGCCAATACCCGCATGTATGTGCTGGACGATGCGCAGCGCCCGGTGCCCGTGGGCGTGGCGGGCGAATTGTGGATCGGGGGCGCAGGCGTGGCGCGCGGCTATTGGCAGCGCGACGACCTGACGGCGGAACGGTTCCTGCCCGACCCGTTCCATGAGGGGCGGATGTACCGCACCGGCGATCTGGTGCGCTGGCGGGCGGACGGGCGGCTCGATTTCCTCGGCCGGGCGGACCATCAGGTCAAGCTCCGCGGCTACCGGATCGAACTGGGGGAAATCGAGGCGGCGCTGGAATCGCAGCCCAATGTCCGCCAGGCCGTGGTTCTGGCGCGCGAGGATGTGGCGGGCGATCCGCGGCTGGTGGCCTATGTCACCCCGGCGACGGCGGATCCGGTGGCCTTGCGTGGTGCACTTGCGGCGCGGCTGCCCGAACATATGGTGCCTGCCGCCATCGTGGCCCTGCCGGATTTCCCGCTGACCCCCAACCGCAAGGTGGACCGCAAGGCCCTGCCCGCCCCGTCAGAGGCCGCCCCCGCGCCCGCAACGGCGGCCTACGAGGCGCCGCAGGACGGGGTGCAGGCAACCATCGCCGCGATCTGGGCGCGGGTGCTGAACGTGCCGCAGGTGGGGGCGAAGGACAACTTCTTTGCCCTTGGGGGGCATTCGCTGCTGGCGGTGCAGGCGCATCGGGAAATCCGCGCGGCGCTGAACAGCACGAAACTGTCGATCACCGACATCTTCCGCTTTCCCACGCTGTCGGCGCTGGCCGCGCATCTGGACGACAGGCCCGCGGCCGACGATCCGGCGGATACCGCCGACCGCGCGCAGGCGCGGGCCGATGCCATGTCGCGCCGCCGGGCGCTGCGTGCGGCGCGGACCGGCGCATGATGGCGGCGGATCTCAGCCCCGGGGCGGGTGTCCGGGCGGAACTGGCGGCGGCGGCGCTGGCGCTCTTGTTGCCGCCGCGGGTCACGGTGGCCGGGTTCGACCTGCGCGACGATCCGCCCCCGCCCCTGCCGGGCGAGGATCCGGGCCGCGCCGTGCCGCGGCGGCAGCGGGAATTCGCGGGCGGGCGGGCGGCGGTGCGCCGCGCGCTGGCGCTGATGGGCCAGCCGCCGGTGGCGGTGCCGGTGGGGCCGGGGCGCGCGCCGGTCTGGCCTGCGGGCGTGGTCGGCAGCCTGACCCATACCGGCCCGGTCTGTCTGGCCGCCGTCGCCCCCGCGCCCGGTTTCCACGCCATCGGCATCGACGCCGAACCCGACGCGCCCATGCCCGCCGACCTGCTGCCCGCCGTCTGCCGGGCAGAGGAACGCGCCTGGCTTACCGCGCGCAGCGACGGGTTGCGGCTGGCCCGCGCGGTCTTTGCCGCCAAGGAGGCCGCGTTCAAGGCGCAGTTCCCGCTGACCGGGGCCTGGCTCGCCTTCACCGAGGCGCTGGTGACGCTCGATTTCGCGGCGGGCAGCTTTACGCTGCGTTTCTGCCGCCCGGCGGGGCCCTTTGCCGAAGGGGCGGAACTGCCCGGGCGGTTCGCGTTCCGGGGCGGGCTGGTGCTGGCGGCGGTCGCAATTGCCCGCGACGGCGCCTTGCCCCTTGGCCCCGCCGCGCTTTGAGGCCATCCTGTCGCCGGTGAAACAAACGGAACAGGGCGCAGGGCATGCGGCGGCGGATCGTGCTGGGGGGAACCATCGCTGCGGTGGCGGCGGGGGTGGCGGGCTGGTTCGGCCTGCGGCGCCTGCGCCCGGCCCCGCTGCCGCCCGCGGCTTTTGCGGCGATCTATGCCGACCCCCTGCCGCCACCCGACGGGCCGATGCGGGTCTATCATCTGGGCCACAGTCTGGTGGGGCGGGACATGCCGGCGATGCTGGAACAGCTCGCCCCCCCCGGGCATGGCCATCACAGCCAGCTGGGCTGGGGCGCCACGCTGAAGGCCCATTGGGGCCCGGCGGCGGATATCGGCGGGTACGACCGCGAAAACGCCCATCCCCGGTTCCGCCCCGCGCCAGAGGCCACCGACAGCGGCGCCTATGACGCGGTGGTCCTGACCGAGATGGTGGAAATCCGCGATGCCCTGCGATATTTCGACAGCCCCCTGTGGCTGGCGCGGTGGGCGGCGCGGGCGCGGGCGGCCAATCCGGCGGTGCGGGTATACCTCTACGAGACATGGCACCGGCTGGACGACCCCGAGGGCTGGCTGGACCGCCTCGACACCGATCTGGACCGCCACTGGATCGGCGGCGTTCTGCGCCCGGCGCTGGCGCGGCAGGGGGTGGGCGGGCCCATCCACCTGATCCCCGCCGGGCAGGCGATGGCCCGCGTGGTGCGCACGGTCGAGGGCGGCGGGGCCGTGCCCGGCCTCGCACGGCGCGAGGACCTGTTCGCGCGCGAGGAAAGCGGCGCGCAGGACATGATCCATTTCAACGACCAAGGCGCCTATCTGGTGGCGCTGGTGCATTACGCCGTCCTTTACCACCGCAGCCCCGAGGGCCTGCCCCACGCCCTGTTGCGCGCGGACGGCACCCCGGCGGATGCCCCCTCGCCAGAGGCTGCGGCGCTGATGCAGCGGCTGGTGTGGGATGTGGTGCGCACGACGCCCCTGACCGGCGTCGGGGATATGGCGGCATGACCGGCGCGCGGGCGGATCACCGGGCGGTGCCCGGCGGCGAGAAGGGGAACGGCATGAACCTGTCTGCCCTTTGCGCGGGGCGGGTGCCCGGCGCGGCGCAATCGGTGGCCGGCTGCGGCCCGCGCGGCGTGCGGCGGATCGGGAAAGGCCCCGGGGGCAAGGGAGGAACGGCATGAACCTGTTGGGGCTTCTGGGCGGTATCCTTTTCGTGGGGCAGGGGCTGTTCGGCCCCGGCCTGCCCGCCATGGTGGAACAGGCGCTGCGCCAGCGCGGGATAGAGATCGCCGTGACCGATCCCGCCCCCGACATGCCGCTGACGGTGGCGGCAGAGGCGGTGGCGGCGCAGATCGCCGCGGATCCGCCCGCCGCGCTGGTGATCCTGCCCGAGGATCCGCAGGCCCCCGGCACCGCCGAGGCCATCGCCCGGCTGGCCGCCGCGGCGGCAGGCGCGCGGGTGCTGGTGGTCGAGGGCTGGCCGCCGCTGTCGGCCGGGGCGGACTGGCGCGGGCGCATCGCCGCCGACCTGCCCGCCTGGCAGGCGCTGGCCCATGCCGCCGCGCATCCCGGCGAGCCCGTGCCTGAACTGGTGCCCGCCGCGCAGGCGCTGGTGCAGCTGGCCGACCGGGGGGCGGGGGCGCTCGATCTGCCCTGGGGGCTTTACGGGCCCGAGGGGCTGGCGAACGACCGGGGCCGGACGCTGGCCGCCTATGCCGTATTCGCCAGCCTTTCCGGGCAAAGCCCCGAGGGCCTGCCGCCCCGGCTGTTGCGCCGATGGGCCGCACGCGACGGGGCGGTGGACGTGGCGATGGCGCGGGCGATGCAGGCGGCGGTGCAGGCCGCGCAGGCGGCGCATGTCCTGCCCGCGCCGCCCGCGCCGCCGCCCGCTGCGGCTGCCGATGCCGCCACCCCCGTGGCCGTCGCCGCCGCCGCGGAACCGGCTGTTCCCGCCCCCGCCCTGCCGGGGGTGCTGAACCCCAACCTCGCCTTCGGGCTCAACGGCGTGGCGGACTGGACGCCGCAACTGCCCTTCCTCGACCTGTTCAAGACCGCCCGGCCCTGGACGGGGCACCTGCATGGCCGGTGGGGCGGATGGGGGCATGCCGAACTGGCGGCGGGCGGATGGCTGGACGACAACGGCTGGCCCCGCGCCATCCCGCCCGAGGTTTCGGCGCTGGAGGCGTTCATCCTCACCGACCTGCCGCCCGACACCGCCGACGCCGCCGGCCGCTATCGGCTGACCTATGCCGGCCAGGGGCGCCTGAGCGTCGGCGGGCGGGCGCAGACGGTGCGCAGCGGGCCGGGCGAGATCTGGTTCGACGCCACCCCCGGCGAAGGCGTGGTGGCGATCCGGCTGGAGGCGACGGACCCCGCCGACCCGATCCGCGACATCCGCGTGGTGCGCGAGGACCGGATCGCGCTTTACGAGGCGGGCCGGATCTTCAACCCCCGCTGGCTGGAACGGATCCGGGGGGTGCGGCTGGTGCGGTTCATGGACTGGATGGGCACCAACAACGCCCCCCATGCCACGCTGGCCGACCTGCCGCGCCCGGACGATTACACCTGGGGCTGGCGCGGCGTGCCGATGGAGACGATGGTGGCGCTGGCGAACGAGCTTCACGCCGACGCCTGGTTCACCGTGCCGCATCTGGCCGACGACGCGCTGGCCCGCCGCATGGCCGAACTGGCGCATGCGGGGCTGGACCCCGATCTGCGCGCCTGGGTGGAATATTCCAACGAGGTCTGGAACTGGCAGTTCGGCCAGACCCGGTGGGCCGACCAGCAGGCCCGCGCGCGTTGGGGGCGCGAACACGCCTGGCTGCAATTCTACGCCCTGCGCGCGATGGAGGTGGCCACGATCTGGGCCGAGGTCTTCGGCCGCGCCGCCCCCGACCGGCTGGTGCGGGTGATCACCACCCATACCGGCTGGCTGGGGCTGGAACAGGACATGCTGCACGCGCCGCTGTGGGTGGCCGAAAACCCCGGGGTGAACCGCCTTCCCGCCGACGGGTTCGATGCCTATGCGGTGACGGGGTATTTCGGCGGCGCGCTCGGCGGCGACGAAAAGGCCCCGATGGTGCGCCGCTGGCTGGCCGCATCCCGCGCGGCGGCGGAATCGGCGGCGGACGGCCAGGGCCTGACCGGCGCCGCGCGCGACGCCTGGGTCGAGGCGCACCGCTTCGACACCGCCGTGGCGCTGGCGGCGGCGGAACTGCGCGACGGTGCGGAAAGCGGCGATCCCGGCGACAGCATCGTCCGGCTGGTGGCAGAGGTCTGGCCTTATCACGCCCGCGTGGCCGCCGAACACGGGCTGCAACTGGTGATGTACGAGGGGGGCACGCATGTCGTCGGCCTCGGCGCGCAGGTGGATGACGCGGAACTGGGCGCCTTCTTTGCCCATCTGAACTACACGCCGGAAATGGGTGCGCTCTACACCCAGTTGCTGGAAGGCTGGCGCGCGGTGACGGATGCGCCCTTCAACGCCTTCGTCGATGTGTCGCAGGCGTCGAAATGGGGAAGCTGGGGGCATATGCGGCATCTGGCCGACAGCTCGCCGCGCTGGACGGCGCTGACGGGGCCGCAATAGTGCTGAGCGTGATCCTGCCCGCCAGCAACGAGGCCGGATGGATCGGCCCCTGCCTGCGTGCGCTGCTGGCCTCCGACCCGGCGGGGGGGGTGGAGGTGATCGTGGTCGCCAACGCCTGCCGCGACGATACCGTGGCGGTGGCGCAGGGTTTCGCCCCGCAGGCCGCGGCGCGGGGATGGGGCTTCACCGTGTTGGACCTGGCCGAGGGCGGCAAGATGAACGCGCTCAACCACGGCGATGCGGTGGCGCGGGGCGACATGCGCGCCTATCTGGACGCCGATGTGACGGTCGGCCCGGCGCTGCTGGCGCAGGTGGTGGCGGCGCTCGACCGGCCGGGGGCCGCCTATGCCAGCGGTCGGCCGGTGGTGGGCGCGCGCGGCGCGCTGACCCGCGCCTATGCGCGGTTCTGGACGCGGCTGCCCTTCATGGCCTCTGCCGCGCCGGGGTTCGGGTTCTTCGCGGTGAATGCGGCGGGCCGGGCGCGGTGGGGGGCGTTTCCCGACATCATTTCCGACGACACCTATGTGCGGCTGCTGTTCGCCCCCGCGGAACGGATCGGCGTCCCCGCCCCCTATGGCTGGCCGATGGTCGAGGGTTTCGCCCGCCTTGTCCGCGTGCGGCGGCGGCAGGACGCGGGCGTGCGCCAGATCGCGGCCCGCTGGCCCGAGCTGCTGACGAACGAGGGCAAGGCGTCCCTCGGCGCGGGGGGCCTCGCGCGGCTGGCCCTGCGCGACCCGGTAGGGTTCGCGGCCTATGCGGCGGTCTCGCTGGCCGTGCGGTTGCGGCCGGCGGGGGATGGCTGGACCCGGGGGCGGTAGGGCGTGGGCCGGGCGGGGTAAGGAAACGCACTGCGTTTCCCCCGCCCGTGGCGCGAGAAGCGCCCGCGGGAGCAGCGGCGAGGGCATCGCTATGGCGAAGGCACGTGCCTTCGCCAGTCAGAGCGACGGAACCGGCTGCCGATGCGCTTGGCCAGTCACCGCCGTATCGGGATCACGGCACAGTAGTGCCTCAGACCCCCGCCGCCACGGCCACCGCCAGCAGGCCCGCCAGCACTGCCATCCCGCGCCGGTAGACCGCCAGCCCCGCCGCGATGTCGCTTGCCCCCGGGTCGCGCGCCCCGGCGTTCACCCAGGGCTCTGCCGCCACCCCGCCCGCATAGGCGCGCGGGCCCGACAGCCGCACGCCAAGGCCCCCGGCCATCGCCGCCTCGGGCCAGCCCGCGTTGGGCGAACGGTGGTGGCGCGCATCGCGCCCCATGCAGGCCAGCGCCGCCCGGGGCCGCGCCGACACCAGCGCCAGCACCAGCGCCGTCAGCCGCGCCGGGATCAGGTTCGCCGCATCGTCCAGCCGCGCCGCGCCCCAGCCGAAGGCCGCATGCCGGGGCGTCCGGTGGCCGATCATCGAATCGAGCGTGTTGACCGCCTTGTACCCCGCGATCCCCGGCAGGCCGAACAATAGCCCCCAGAACAACGGCGCCACGATGCCGTCGGAGGCGTTTTCGGCAAGGCTTTCCAGCGCCGCCCGCGCCACGCCCCCTTCGTCCAGCCGCTCGGGGTCGCGGCCGACGATCTGCGCCACCGCCGTCCGCGCGCCCGCCAGATCCCCCGCCGCCAGCGGCCGGGCGACGGCGGCGACATGCTGGTGCAGGGACCGCAGCGCCACCAGCGGCCAGGCGAGGCACCCGGCCAGCACCGCCCCCGCCCATCCCCCGGGCAGCGCCGCCTGCACCATCGCGGCGGGGATCACCGCCGCCGCCAGCACCGCCAGCACGCAGGCCACCCCGGCGATACGGCGGCGGGCCTCGGACGCGGGCATGCGGTTCCAGCGCCGGTCCAGCATGGCGATCAGCGCGCCGATCCATGTCACCGGATGCCCGATGCGCGCGTATAGCCGGCCGGGCCAGCCGAGCACGGCATCCACCGCCATCGCCACCAGCATCGCGCCCGCAAAGCTCATCCCGCGATCCGGTTCACATAGCCGATGGACCAGACCGGCCCCGGAAACGCCCGCACCAGCGACAGCGACAGCGGCGCCACCTCGAAGGCCAGCGCGGCGGCGGGCGAATCGAGCGCCAGCGCCAGCGCCCCGCGCACCGTGCCGGCGTGGGCGACCACCGCCACCCGCCCGCCCTGCGCGGCCCCCGTCAGCGCGGGGGCCAGACGGGCGCAGAGGTCGGCGAAGCTTTCGCCCCCCGGCGGGGCATGGGAGGCCAGCGCCGCGCGCGGCAGGGGGCCGAGGTCGGGGGGCACCGCGCCTTCCCATGCGCCGAAATCCTGTTCCCACAGCCGCGCGTCCTCTGCCGCCGCCATGCCGGGAAACAGCGCCGCCGCCGTGTCGCGGCACCGCCGCGCCGGGCTGACCAGAACCCGCCCCACCGGCCCCGCCGCCGCGCGCACCGCGGCCAGCGCCCCCGCATCCGGCAGCACCGCGGCCACATCCCGCCGCCCGGTCAGCCCCGTCACCCCCGCGACGGGCGCATGGCGGATCAGCACGAACTCTGTCACGGACGTCACGGGTTGGGTCTTTCCATTCGGGCGGATTGCTGCTTCCTATGCCCCGCAACCGGGCAGGAGGGAAGATGGCGACGATACTCATCACCGGCGGCGTGCGGTCGGGCAAGAGCCTGCTGGCGGAAACGCGGGCCGCCGCCCTGCCGGGCCGCCCCGTCTATATCGCCACGGCGGAACCCGGCGATGCCGAAATGGCCGAACGTATCGCCGCCCATCGCGCCCGCCGCGGGGCCGAATGGCGGACGGTCGAGGTGCCGCTGGATCTGGCGGGGGCGCTGGACGCCACCGACGGCCACGGCCCCCGGCTGGTCGATTGCCTGACGCTGTGGCTGTCGAACCTGATGGGCGCGGGCCGCAACTGGCGGGCAGAGGCCGAGGCGCTGGCCGCCACGCTGGCGCGGCAGCAGAGCCCGGTGATCCTGGTGACGAACGAGGTGGGCATGGGCATCGTGCCCGCCAATGCGCTCGCCCGCGCCTTCCGCGATGCGGCGGGCGGCCTGAACCAGCGCATCGCCGCCATGGCGGACGAGGTGATCCTGACCGTCGCGGGCCAGCCGCTGAAGGTGAAGGGATGACGCTTTTCCCCGCCCCCGGCTTTGCCACCCTGCGCGCGCGCCTTGCCGCGCTGCCCGCGCCCGATGCCACCGCCGCCGAGGCCGCCCGCGCCCGGCAGGACAGCCTGACCAAACCCCCCGGCGCGCTCGGCCGGCTGGAGGATCTGGCCGCGTTCATGGCCGCATGGCAGGGGGATGCGCGCCCGCGGCTCGACCGCGCGCAGGCGCTGGTGTTCGCGGGCAACCACGGGATCTGTGCGCAGGGGGTCAACCCCTTCCCGCAGGAAGTCACGGCGCAGATGGTGGCCAATTTCCGCGCCGGCGGGGCGGCGATCAATCAGCTCTGCCGGGTGGCGGGGGCGGATCTTCAGGTCGTGGCGCTGGACCTCGACCGCCCGACGCGGGATTTCACCCAAGGCCCGGCGATGACCGAAGGCGAAACGCTCGCCGCGATGGCGGCGGGTGCGGCGGCGGTGGATGCGGGCGCCGATGTGCTGATCCTGGGCGAAATGGGCATCGGCAATTCCACCATCGCCGCCGCGCTGGCCCGGGCGCTGTTCGGCGGGCGGGCAGAGGATTGGGCGGGCCCCGGCACCGGCGCGGATGCGGGCGGCGTGGCGTTGAAGGCGCGGGTGATCGAGGCGGGGGTGGCCCGCCATGCCGCCGCGCTGGCCGATCCGCTGGCGGTTCTGGCGGCGCTCGGCGGGCGCGAACAGGCGGCGATCTGCGGCGCGGTGCTGGCCGCGCGGGCGGCGCGGGTGCCGGTGATCCTCGACGGGTTCATCTGTACCGCCGCCGCGGCGGTGCTGCACCCCCTGGGGCCGGACCTGCTGGCGCATTGCATCGCGGGCCATACCGGGGCGGAACCCGGCCACCGGCGGCTGCTCGACGCGATCGGCCTGCGCGGCCTGCTGGATCTGGGCCTGCGGTTGGGCGAGGGCACGGGGGCGGCGCTGGCGCTGATGGTGCTGCGCGGGGCGCTGGCCTGTCATGACGGCATGGCGACCTTTGCCGAGGCCGGGGTGGCCGATGGCTGACCCGCTGGCCCATCTGCGGCTGGCGCTGATGGTGCTGACCCGCCTGCCGGCGGGCCGCCTTGCCGCGCCGCCCCCGCTCGGGGCCGCGGCATGGGCCTTTCCGGTCGCGGGGGCCATCGCGGCGCTGATCCCGGCGGGGGTGTTCGCGCTGGCCTTCGCCGCGCTGCCGCCGCTGCTGGCCGCCCTGCTGGCGCTGGCCGCCGGCATGGCCATAACCGGCGCGCTGCACGAGGACGGGCTGGCCGATCTTGCCGACGGTTTCGGCGGCGGGCGGACGCGCGAACGCAAGCTGGAAATCATGCGCGACAGCCGCATCGGCAGCTATGGCGTGCTGGCGCTGATCCTGTCGGTGGGGCTGCGCGCGGGGGCGCTGGCGGCGGCGCCGGATGCGGGCGCGGGGGCGCTGGCGCTGGTGGCGGTGGGCACGGCCAGCCGCGCGCCGCTGGCCGCGGTGATGGCCGCGCTGCCCCCCGCACGGGCCGAGGGGCTGGCGGCCGCGGCAGGGGCCCCCTCCGTCCCGGTCTGGGCTTTGTCTGTCGCCCTGGGCCTCGGCGCGCTGCTGGCCCTGCCCGCGCCGGGCCTGTCGCTGGCCGCGCTCGCCCTCGCCGTGCTGGCGATGGCGTGGCTGACCCGCCGCCAGATCGGCGGGCATACCGGCGACAGCCTCGGTGCGACGCAGCAGGCGGGCGAGGTGGCGTTGTGGCTGGTGCTGGCGGGGGGATGGGCGTGAACGCGCTGATGATCCAGGGCACAGGGTCGGATGTGGGCAAGTCGCTGCTGGTGGCGGGGCTCTGCCGGGCGGCGCGGCGCCGGGGGCTGCGGGTGCTGCCCTTCAAGCCGCAGAACATGTCCAACAACGCCGCCGTGACGGCCGACGGGGGCGAGATCGGCCGGGCGCAGGCATTGCAGGCGCTGGCCTGCGGGGTGGATCCCGTCACCGACATGAACCCCGTGCTGCTGAAACCCGAAACCGACATCGGCGCGCAGGTGATCGTGCAGGGCCGGCGGATGGGCAGCTACCGGGCGCGCGCCTATGGCAGCCTCAAGCCGCAGCTGGCGGCGGCGGTGATGGACAGCTTCGCCCGCCTGCGCGCGCAGGCCGATCTGGTGGTGGTCGAGGGCGCGGGCAGCCCGGCAGAGGTCAACCTGCGGCAGGGCGACATCGCCAACATGGGCTTTGCCCGCGCGGCGGGCGTGCCGGTGGTGCTGGCGGGCGACATCGACCGCGGCGGGGTGATCGCGCAGATCGTGGGCACGCAGGCGGTGCTGGACCCCGCGGATGCGGCGCTGATCGCGGGTTTCATCGTCAACCGCTTCCGCGGCGACCCGCGGCTTTTCGACGATGGCTACCGGCTGATCGCGGCGCGCACCGGCTGGCGCGGCTTCGGCGTGGTGCCCTGGTTCGCCGATGCCGCGCTGCTGCCGGCCGAGGATGCGCTGGACCTGACGCCGCGGGGCGGCGGGCCGGTGCATGTCGCCTGCCTCGGCCTGTCGCGGATCGCCAATTTCGACGACCTCGACCCGCTGAAGATGGAACCGGCGGTGCGGCTGACGATGGTGATGCCGGGGCAGGCGGTGCCGGGCGACGCGGCGCTGGTGATCGTGCCGGGCACGAAATCGACGCGGGGCGACCTGGCGTTCCTGCGCGCGCAGGGCTGGGACGTGGACCTGCTGGCCCATCACCGGCGCGGCGGGCGGATCCTTGGGCTTTGCGGCGGCTACCAGATGCTGGGCCGCACCGTCGCCGACCCGCAGGGGATCGAAGGCGAGCCGGGCGCGACCCCGGGCCTCGGCCTGCTCGACGTGGATACGGTGATGACCGCCGACAAAAGGCTCGCCCGGGTGGCGGCGGTGCATGCGGCCACCGGCCTGCCGGTTTCGGGCTACGAGATCCACATCGGCCGCACCACCGGCCCCGACTGCGCCCGCCCCTTCGCCCATGTGGACGGCACGCCCGAAGGCGCGGCATCGCCCGGCGGCAGGGTGCAGGGCAGCTACCTGCACGGGCTCTTTTCCGAGGACGCCTTCCGCGCGGCCTTCCTGTCCGGCCTCGGCGCCGCATCCGGGGGCGTGCGCTATGGCGCGCGGGTCGAACAGGTGCTCGACGACCTCGCCGCGCATCTGGAAACCCATCTGGACGTGCCCGCCCTGTTGCGGCTTGCGGGGGCCTGAGTCTCTCCGCCCGGCGGCGGTGCGGGTGGAAAGTGCGGGAGCCTCCGGCGGGGATATTTGGGGACAGAAAGTGATGCAGGGCGGGCCCTTCTTCACTTTCTGTCCTTAAATATCCCGGGGTCCGGGGCAGCGCCCCGGCGCTGCCCTCGACATCCCGCCAATCAGCAGGGTCAGCGCAGCACCGGCTCCGCCCCGCCCATGTCCAGCCCCGGGAACACCACCCGTTCCAGATCGCCGCGTGCCAGCCCGAACATCCCCGCCAGTGCCTGTGCCGCATGGGCGCGCACATCGGCGGTGGGCATCAGGTCGCGGCGGTTGAGAAGGTCAGCCTCTGCCAGCCCCGGCCAGCGGCCCAGTACCCGGCCCCCGCGCAGCGCGCCGCCGGCCATCAGCATCGCGCCCCCGGTGCCGTGGTCGGTGCCGCCGGATCCGTTTTCCCGCGCGGTGCGGCCGAATTCCGTCATCGCCAGCACCAAGGTCGTGCCCCAGTGCGCCCCGAGCCCCGCCCGCAGCGCCAGCACCGTCTGCGCCAGCGCCGCCAGCCGGTCGGCCATCAGCCGCGCCTGTCCCTGATGCATGTCCCATCCGCCAAGCGAAAAGGTCGCGATCCGCGCATCCGCGACCAGCCGGGCGGCGACATGGGTGCCGATGTCGGTCGCGGCCAGATCGCCCTTCGGGTTGGGCCCGGCGGCGGTTTCGGTGGCCAGCGCCTGCGCCCCCGTCCAGACCGGCGCGAACAGCGGGTCTGCGCCATGCAGTTCGTCCAGCAGCAGCCGCCCCTGCGCCGACAGGCGCGGGTCGGCGACCGGCATCCAGTGCGCGGTATCCGCCGCGCCCTCGAGGATCAGCATCCGTTCCCGTCCCACCGTCACCCCCGCCCGCGGCCCCGCGCCGGGGATCAGCCCGATAGCGCGGTTCAGCCAGCCGTCCCGCCCCGGGGTCAGCGCGCCGTCCGCCGCGCCCCCGCCGTTTTCCAGGAAATCCTGCCCGGTGAAGTGGCTGCGGCGGCGGTAGGGGGTGGCGACGGCGTGGGCGAAGCCCAACTCGCCCGTCTGCCACAGCGGCAACAGCGGGGCGGCGGCGGGATGCAGGGCGAAGAAGCCGTCGAGAGGCGCGCCCCCTTCCCCCTCGGCCAGCGTCGGCCGCAGGCTGGCATAGGCCGGATCCCCCACCGGCCGCAGCACGTCGAGCCCGTCCATCGCACCGCGCAGCACGATCACCACCAGCCGGTTTTCCCCCGGCGCGGCGGCAAAGCCGATGCGGGTGATCAGCGGGCTTGCCGCCGCCGAACAGCCGATCAGGAAGCTGCGCCGCGAGATCAGCAGATCCATCCCCGCCCCCCTATCGCCGCATGAAGGCGGGCGCGGCGAACAGCACGGCCACGCCTTCCCACCGTTGTTCGGCGCCGCGCACGGCCTGCGCCGTTTCCGGCCCGCCCGCAAGGTCGCCCAGCATCCGTTCCGCCAGCGCGCCGGGGTCGTCCACCGGCGGGGTGCGGCGGGCAAGTTCCACCGCCCAGTCCAGCCGCGCCGCCAGCATGGGGGCCGACAGCCAGCCCCCGGCGGTGTCGGGCCAGCCGTCGGGCTGGCGCGGGCGGTGGATCGGCTGGCCGAGCCGGGCCATCGCCTCGGCCACCCGCAACCCCACCTTGGGGATCGCGCCCACCCCGGCCTCCTGCCCCGTCATGTCCAGCGCGCGCAGCGTCGCCACGATGTATTCGTGGGGCGAACGGACCTTGGCCAGTTCCGCCGCCCGCGCCGCCGGATGCGTCAGCAACAGGCGATAAAGGGGCGGCAGCGCGCCCTCGCCGCGCAGGTATTCGGCGGCCATCGCCTGCACCAGATCGGCGGGCGGGTTGTCGGACAGGAAATGGCCCGCCAGCATCCGCGCCACGCTGTCCGCCGTCTGCGACCGCATCGCGATGTCGGCGACCAGCCGGCGGATTTCGTCCTCCCCTTCGCCATAGGTCACGCCGAGGATGCGCTTGTCGCCCGGCTCTGCCCGGTCGGGGTCGAAGGCGGTCCCGTCCGGCCCCGCCGTCAGCCCGGCCAGCAGGCGGGCGGTTTCGGTCACGTCGCGCTGGTCGTAGCCGGTGCCCATGCTGTGCAGTTCCAGCAGTTCGCGGGCAAGGTTCTCGTTCAGCCCCTGCCCCCGGCGCTGGCCAAGCACCGAATGCGGGCCGACCGAGCGGACCTGATCGAGATAGACCAGCATCGCCGGGTGGAACACCGAGGCCGCCAGCATGTCGGGAAAGCGGCCCGCGACATGGGGGCGGATCGCCTCGTCCCGGAAGGGCTGGACCAGATGGGCCATCGCCGCCGGGCCGAAAGCCACCGTCAGCCGGTTGGCCCAGAGGTTCGCCAGCCGTTCGCGGAACCCCCGTGTGGCGGTGGCGGCGCGGGGGATCCATGTCAGCGGATCCTCTGCCGTGATGCGTTTCAGTTCCGGGCCTGCGGTGGCCGCCACCGCCTGCCCGGCGCGGCGGGCGGCGGCGTCATCGCGCGCCTGCCGCTGCAACGCCAGCCGTTCGGCCAGCGTGGGGCGGTGCCAGCGCGCATCGTCGGGGTCGGGGGGGGCAAGCTGCGCCATCAGCCGGTCGGCGTCGTACCCGCCCGGCAGCGGCGCCGTGCCGCCCCGGGGGCCATAGCCGAAGCGGATGTCCTCGATCAGGGATGATGCCATGCTGCGCCGCCTTTGCGGTTCAGGTAGGCACGGGGCGGCGGAAACGCAAGCCGGGGTTTGCATCGCGCCGGGTTGGCGGTACACCGGGCAGGCTGGCAGCCAACGGGGAACGGCGTGAGGATCGCCTATCTGGTCAATACCTATCCGCGCCCCTCGCACACCTTCATCCGGCGAGAGATCCGGGCGCTGGAACGCCGCGGCATCGCGGTGCACCGTTTCGCCATGCGGTCGGACCGCGCGGCGCTGGTGGACCCGGCGGATGTGGCCGAGGATGCGCGGACGGAACATGTGCTGAAGGCCGGCGCGCCGGTGCTGGCGGCGGCGGGGCTGCGGGCGCTGGCGACGGCGCGGGGGTGGCGCGCGCTGCGGCTGGCGGTGGGCTGCGGGCGGCGCGGGGGCGGGGTGCTGCGGCATCTGGTCTATCTGGCAGAGGCCGCGCAGGTCGCCCGCCGGTGCCGCGATCTGGGGGTTGCGCATCTGCATGCGCATTTCGGCACCAATTCGGCCACCGTCGCCATGCTGGCACATGAACTGGGCGGGCCGCGGTTCAGTTTCACCGTCCACGGGCCCGAGGAATTCGACGCCCCCGCCGCGCTGTCGCTGCGGCAAAAGATGGCGCGCGCGGCCTTTACCGTCGCCATCAGTTCCTTCGGGCGCAGCCAGCTGATGCGGTGGGCACGGGCGGCGGACTGGCCGCGGATCCATACCGTCCATTGCGGGATCGAACCGGCGCTGTTCGCCCCCGCGCCGCTGCCCGAAGGCCCGGCGCGGGTGGTGGCGATCGGGCGGTTTTCCGAACAGAAGGGGCAGTTGCTGCTGGTGCGGGCGCTGGCGCTGGCCGTGGCCCGCGCGCCGGGGCTGCATCTGGTGCTGGTGGGCGACGGCGAATTGCGCGGCGCGATGGAGGCGGCGGTGGCGCAGGCGGGCATCGGCGCGCATGTGACCCTGACCGGCTGGCTGGACGAGGCCGGCGTGCGCGCCGAACTGGCCGCGGCGCAGGCGCTGGTGCTGCCCAGTTTCGCCGAAGGGCTGCCGATGGTGGTGATGGAGGCGATGGCGGCGGCGCGCCCGGTGGTGGCGACATGGATCGCCGGGGTGCCCGAACTGGTGGTGCCGGGCGGCACCGGCTGGCTGGTGCCCGCGGGCGATGCGGGGGCGCTGGCCGATGCGCTGGTGGCGCTGGCGGGCACGCCGGTGGATCGCCTGCGCGCGATGGGCGAGGCGGGCCGCGCCCGGGTGCTGGCCCGCCACGACATCGACGCCGAGGCAGGGCGTCTTGCCGCGCTGTTCGCGGCGGAAACCGCTTGACCCCGGGCCCCGCCGCGCCGGACAAGTGCCAAGGGATCGAAGGAGGTACGCGACATGCCCGGCGGCGACGGCACGCCATCGCAGGCCCCCGATGAAGGGGTTCTGATCCGTGCCGAGAACGGGGATGTCGTCACCTTCGACGCCACCGGGTTGACGCTGCGGCTGTCGGATACCGTGCTGGCCGATCTGCGCCGCCGCCTGCCGCTTGCCCCCGCCGCGCCTGTTGCCGCCCCCGACCCTGCCCCCGACGCGGCCGATGTGTTGGGCGACATCGACGCATGGGGGCTGGCACAGGCGGGCGGCTGGCACCATTTCACCGCCCGGCTGGAACCGGGGCGCGGCGCGCGCGGCTATCGCCGCCCGGTGGCGGGGGGCGACATCATCGCCGACGCGCCGGGGCCGCTTTGCGCCCTTCTGGCGCTTGGCGGTGCGCGCCGCGCGGGGTTCACGCCGGGGCCGCCGCGCTGGCGGTTCAACGTGCTGGCGCCGGGGGATCATATCGGCGCGGTGGGGCTGGAAGGGACGGCAGAGGCCGTGCGGACCCCCGGCCTGCAACATATCCCACATGCGACGCGGGAATCGATGACGGCCGACCGGCTGCTCGACTGGCGGGCGGATCGGGGAATGGGCCTGCCGCTGATCCTGACGCGGGCAGAGACGGACAATGTGGCATCCATCGCGGCGCTGGCCGAAGGCCGGGGCTATGCCAATTTCCTGACCGCGGTGGACAGTCTGATCGCCGCCGCCGCAACCCTCGGCCGCCGCCCCCGGGTGCTGGCGGTGGGGCTGGATCACACGCTGGAGGATCCGGGCACCGACCCGGATGCCTTCGTCACCGGCCTGCGCGCGTTGATGGCGCGGGTGGAGGCCGATTTCAACGCCCGCGGCCTTGCCCGCCCGCTGTTCCTGATGACGTTCGAGGCCGGCACCCGCGCGCGGGGGGACCAGCCGCAGATATTGGCCCACGAACGGCTCGCCCGCGCGCACTGGCCGCATGAGGTGCTGTTCAGCGCGCCGGGCTACATGTTCGCGCAGGACCGTTTCGGCCGGCCCCTTGATGCCGCGCGGCTGCGCATGGCGGAAATGGATGCGCATGCCATCGCGGGGCATGGCGCGGGGGGCTGGCGCTGCCCGCTGCCGCTGCTGGCGGAAACCGAAGGGGATGGAAGGGTGATCCGCGTCACCTGCGACGCGCTGGCGCCGCTGGTGATCGACGCGGGCGATCCGTTGCGCGCGGGGCCGGCCTGCGGGTTCGGCCTTGCCGGTACGGATGCGCGGGTGAAGGGTGCGGCGGTTGCGCCGGATGACGACCGGGCGGTGCTGGTGACGCTGGACCGGCCCGTGGATGGCCCCGCGCGGCTGCGCTATGCCTTCGGCGCGGCGGACAGCCCCGACGAATACCCCGCCAACCGGGGCGCGCTGCGCGATACCTGGGCCGCGCCGGCGCTGGACGGGCAGGGATTGCTGCACCGTTGGGCGCTGCCCGCCGAACTGCCGGTGCATCCGGGGGCGGGGCGATGACGCTGGTCTATCACGGCCGCCTGCCGCCCGGGGCGTTGGTGAACCACCGGGCCGAGGGGCTGTGGCTGCATGCCGAACCGGGGGCCTTCGCCGATGCCGACGCGCCGGGGCGCATCTTCGCCTGGCAGGCGAAGGCGGGCGAGGGCGTGGCGGTCGCGGTCGGCCCCAACAAGACCGGTACGCTGACCGCGCCCGGCCGCGCCGCGCTGCGGTTCGAAAGCGGCGAACAGGGCGGGCTGGTGCTGCCGGGGGCATTGGCCGATACCGCGCGGTGCAGTTTCGGCCTGATCTGGCACCCGGCGGCGGCGGATGCCGAAACCCTGCTGACCCTGCACCCCGGGGATGGGGGATACCTCTACCTTGCCGCCGCGGGTGGCACGATACGGGTGGAACGCAAGGGCGGGGGCCTCGACCTGCGCGCGGCGCAGCCCGATGGGCCGGTGCTGGTGATCTGCGGCATATCGGGCGGGCTGGTGCGGCTGGCGGTGAACGACGCCCCGCCGGTCATGGCCTCCGCCGCGATGCCCCCCGCCCCGGCGGATCTGTTCATCGCCTGCCGCGGCCAGCGCGCGGGGCTGCGCGGCAAGCTGGGGGCCTTTGCGCTGACGGATGTGTTCGTCTGGCCCGGCCACGACTGCCTCGCCGCGCCCGGCGACCCGGCCCGCGCCGCCGCCCTTGACCAGTGGAGGGAAACCCGTGCCCTTTGACCGCGCCACCCTTGCCACCGGCAATATCGTCGTCATCTGGATCGACGACATGATCGACGTCTTCACATGGCGCAACGCCTTCGGGGTGACGATCCAGACCCCCAACATCGACCGCCTGATGGCCGAAGGCGTGCGCTTTGCCAATGCCTATGCCACCGTGCCGCTCTGCGCCCCCTGCCGGGCGGAAATCGCCACGGGCCTGTCGCCCTTCCGCACCGGGCTGGTGGACCTCAACCGGTTCTGGCGCGACGTGCTGCCGCCCACGGCGTCATGGGTCTACGACCTGCGCCGGGCGGGGTTCCGCACCTTCACCACCGGCAAGACCGATGCGAACTACAAGCCGATGCCGGAGGAATACCGCCGCGTCCTGTTCCACGAGGATGCACCCGCCGACGACCGGGGGCGCAGGCGCGGGGTCAAGGAATATCTGGATACCGGCCCCGGCATCGCCGGCGTGAACCACCCCGACGATGACGGCAGTCAGGACAACAGGTTCTACGACTGGACCGTGGCGCAGAACGCCATCGACTATCTGGGCCGGGCGGAACGGGGGCGACGGCACCTGATCCAGCTTGGTTTCAAGCACCCGCATTACAACCTGATCTGCCCGGATCGGTTCTACCAGCTGTACGACCCGGCGGCGATCACCTGGCCCCGCACCGCCCACCCCGACGATTTCCACGGCCCGCAGCCGGGGATGGCGGTCTATGAGCTTGCCTATATCGTCAACGGCCAGTGGACGCCGGAAAAGGCCGGGGATGCGGCATGGCGGCAGGTGGTGCGCGGCTATTTCGCCGCCTGTTCGCATGTGGATCACGAAATCGGCAGGTTCATGGATGCGCTGCGCGCCTCGCCTCTGGCCGGGAACACCACCGTGGTGCTGCTGTCGGACAACGGCTTCAACCTCGGCACCCACGACAGTTTCCACAAGATGAGCCAGTGGGACAGCGCGGCGCATGTGCCGCTCGGCCTCTGGCATGGCGGGCTGCCGGGGGGGCAGGTGGTGGAGATGCCGGTGGCGCTGCACAACGTCCCGCGCACGATCATGGACCTTGCGGGCCTGCCGCCCCGGCCCGACTGGACATCCGGCCAAAGCCTGCTGCCGCTGGTGGACCCGGCCTTCGGCGCCTACGACCGGGCGAAATCGCCGCTGACGGCGGTGTTCGGCACGCTGTCGGTGCGGCCGTCGGCCGAGGGCCTCAGCCACCTGCGCTATTTCCGCTACCCGAACGGCGAGGAGCACGTCTACGACGTCGTGGCCGACCCGGGCGAGACGACGAACCTTGCCGGCGGGCCGGAAACCCCGGCGCTGCGGGCCGAATTGATGCGCGCGGCGCTGGATCTGGGGCTGGACCTGCGGGGGGCAGAGGACCCGGCGCGCGGGATCAACGCGATGATGGCGATGGATGGCGCGGTGGTGCTGGAAGGGGGGCCGGATGCCACCGATTTCTGGGCCTATGGCGCGGCGGCGGACCGGGTGGTGCCGCACCCGGACGGGCGGCAGGATACCTTGTGGTACATGGCCGGGCCCGATGGCCATGTGCTGCGCGTGCCCGCGGGGATCGACAGGCTGCGCATCGCCACCGTGGTGTCGCGCAGCGAAGAGGATGGCCAGACCGGCAAGGTGCAGCGCATCGTGGCGCATCCCGACAGCCGCATCGACTTCGAGGCGTCGGAGCGCGTCAGCGTCCATGTCACCGGGTCCGACCGGGGCGACGTGATGGTGGGCCCCGCCTATGCCGGTGCGGTGTTCGAGGGGGGCGCGGGCGACGACCTGCTGGTGGCGGGATCGTCGCGGCGCAACGATCATCATGCGTTCTACGGCGGGGCGGGCAACGACACCCTGCGCGGCGGGGCCGGGCGCGACACGCTGGACGGCGGGGCGGGGGACGACCTGATCGTCGCGGGCGACGGCTTTGCCCGCATCTACGGCGGGGCGGGCAACGACACGATAGAGGCGGGCGACCGCACCGTGGTGATCCATACCGGGCCGGGGCGGAACCGGGTTGTTTCGGGCGAGGGACGCGACGAGATCCATGTCGGCCCGGGCGAAAACACCGTCACCGGCGGCCCGGGCGGGGTGCGCTATGTCATCGCCTGGGGCGGCGTGACCACGATCACCGACTGGCACCCCGGCGACCGGCTGGACCTGTCCGCCTGGCCCGCCGCGCCGCAGGTGGCGGCGGAAGGCGGGGATGTGGTGATCCGCCTCGGCCTGTCGGCGGTGGTGTTGCAGGGGGTGACGGATCCCGCGGCTGTGGCCGAGGGGCTGGCGCTGCCCGGGGCCGGGGCGGCGGGATAGGGTGTTGCGGTGGAACCCCGACCTGCGATTGCCGGGAAAGACTGATGGCAGAAGGCCCCCCATGGGGCGGGATCTGGCCCGCCCCATGGGCCTCAGACGTAATGCCCCTGGATGGGGGGCGCATAGGCCGGGGCCTCCAGCGGTTTGCGGCAGGCGTAGAGCAGCATGTGCGGCCCTTCCAGCATGCGTTCGCCCCCGCGCGGCTTGCCGGTGGGATCCTCGATCGGGATGATGCGGCCGGGCGACTTGCGCGGCACGATCGAGACCTCCAGCATCTCGTAGCCCCGGGCGTGGTGCCAGTAGCGCCAGGGCACGTCCGGGCCGGTCTGGAAGAACCCGTGGCCGAACCAGCCGTCCGCCGCGATATAGCCCAGCATCAGCCCGCCGGGTTTCAGCAGCGCATGGCAGTTGTCGATGGCCTGCCCGATGTAGAAGATATGTTCGGTCGTGCCGCCGTCGATCACCACATCGAACTTGCCCTTCAGCCGCGCCGGCACCGCGCGGTTGAGGTCGTGGATATGCTGCGCGCCTTCCTTGTCGGTGAAGTCCAGCGCCTCGATCACGGGATAGCCGAGCGCGGTCAGCAGCGTTTCGGTGAACCCGTCCTCCTGCGCCACGCCTTCGGGCGTCAGGTCGAACCCCAATCCCTGTGCCGCCTTGCAGAACCGTGCCAGCTTGCGCCCGTTCAGGTGCAGCTTCTGCCGCCCCAGGATCACGCCGCGTTTGGCGCCGTTCAGATGCGCGGCATGGCGCGCCAGGAACATCGCCGGGATAAGACTGATACCCATTCACTCGTCCTCATCGTTACTGTCGGCGCTTTCGGGCGCCAGCCTGCGGACGAAACTGACCCCCGTCGCGGCCTTGAGCATCTTTTGCGCCGCCCGGTGCAGGCCGATTTCGCGCAGCACCTCGGGCTGGCGATAGTGGACGGTGAAGATTTCCCGCCCCTCGGGCAGGGGTTCGCCGCGCAACTGGCCGCCGAGGATGTAGTGCTGTTCCTCGGGCAATATGTTCCAGCGCAGCCCCGCGCGCTGGATCGCGACGGGCAGGGTCATCTGGTCCAGATAGGGCCGGCGGTTTTCCAGCGTCTCCACCCGGTCGAGGATGCGCGCGGTATCGTACCACACATCGGGAAAGCGCCCGCCCGGCCCCGGCGTTTCGGGAAAGATCACGAAACCCGCGCTGAAATAGGGGATGCGCGGCTTGCGCGACTGCCGCATCAGGCGGATGCGTTCTTCGGGGATGGGCATGCCGAAGGCGGCATAGATCACATCCCAGATTTCCTCGCCCGCCCACCGCATGGATGCCGCGGCGGAACAGGATACATGCCCGTCGCGCGCGATATTCGCCACGCTGTTCGGGCGCAGGAACAGCACGTCGGAATCGACGAAGGCCGACCATTCGGTATCGCGTGGCTGCATCGCGGCGATGATCTTGTTGCCGTGGGGATAGGGGCTGTCCCACATTCCTTCGGTGCGCATCGGGCGGATTTCGCCGCCCATCATCTCATGCGCCTTCAGCACCGCGGGGTGCAGTTCCTGCATCCGGTGTTCGGGGCAATAGCCGATGGCCTTCACGCCATCGCCGAACTGCGCCCGGATCGAGGCGAGCAGGCTGCACGCCATGATCTCGTACCCCGGCGGCTCGACGATATAGACGAAGCTGAAGCTGTCGCGCACCCCGCCGCCCCTATTCTTCCAGCGCCTTCGCCGGGTCCACCCCGATCTGTTCGCACATCCGCGCGGCATAGGAATTGGGCAGGGGCGGGTTCTTGCGCCACCAGGGCTTGGTGCCGTTGGTGTAAAGATGCACCGACAGGGTGTTGTCGGTGAAATGCCCCTCGACCCGCCCGTAGGGGTCGTAGAACACATCGTTCAGCTGGAACGGCACCGGGTAAAGGTAATCCGGCGACAGCGCCTTTTCGTAATCGCCGGTCTGCTGCGCGAACCAGGTGAAGGCCTGCGGGCCGAAGGCGGTGCGTTCGGCATTGTAGATCCGCACCGCATGGGGCAGCGACGGATCCTGCTTTTCCAGCCGCTTGCGCTGTTGCTTGTTGAACCATGCCGGCGCGTCGGGCAGGTTTTCGTAATAGTCCAGCAGGCGGGCCATCAATTCGCCCTCGCGCGGGATATAGACCACCCCGCAGTTGAGCGCGCCGCGGAAACCGTGGCCGGCGTAGATGTTCTGCATCTCGTCCGGGAAGGGTTTGTGGCAGAAGGCGTCGCAGTCGATCCAGACCGCATCGGTCGCCTGGATCATCTTGTAGCGGAACACGTTGGACAGAAAGCTTTCCGAGGTCTGGCGCACGATGTCCATGTCGATCGACATGATTTCGGTGGCCGGGCGGACATCGATACCCTCGGGCACATTGTCCACGTTTTCGGTACAATAAAGCGTCGTCGGATGCCCCTGCCGCACATGCGACAACAGGCAAAGCTGATTGAGGTAATGAAGCCGGGGCCCGATCCAGAGGGATGCGACGGGCCTGCGCGCGGGTACTGCCATGACTGCCTCTCACTCTCCACCGTGATCCTGCCGGTATCCGATGGACTTTTTAAGAATTGCCGGGATATTGCAGCAAAGGGCCGATCCTGTCCAGCGCGGCGGCGCGGGGTTGGGCGGCGGAAAAAGGGCAGGCGGGACGGCATCATGGCAAAGCGCGGGGTGGGCAGGGCGTCACCGCTGTTGCGGGAACTGGCGGCGCGGAAAAGCCCGCACGGGATTGTCACCGCCCTGTCAATGATGAAGGACGAAGGCCCCTTCCTGCTGGAATGGATCGCGCATCATCTGGCGGTCGGTTTCACCCGGATCGTCGTCTATACGAACGATTGTTCCGACGGCACCGACACGATGCTGAAACGGCTGGAAACACTCGGCCTCGCCCATCACCGCGACAACATCATCCCCGAAGGGCTGCGCCCGCAGCCCTCGGCGCTGAACTACGGGCAGGAAGAACCGCTGGTGCAGGAAAGCGACTGGCTCTTGGTCTTCGACGCCGACGAATTCCTGTGCATCAAATACGGCGACGGCACGCTGGACGACCTGATCGGGGGCATCACCGCGCAGGGCGCGAACGGGATGGTGGTCACCTGGCGCATCTTCGGATCGGGGGGCGTCCACCACTGGTCGCGCGATCCGGTGACGGAACAATATCTGATGGCCGCGCCGCCGATGTGGAACAAGGGCTGGGGCGTCAAAACCCTGTTCCGGTTCGACCCCGACCACTGGAAACTGGGCATCCACCGGCCCAAGATGAAGAGCAAATGGCTCGAAACCGATTTCCCCGACAGCGTGAAATGGCTGAACGGATCGGGCCTGCCGATGGAGGATTACTTCAAGTTCCGCGGCTGGCGGTCGATCACCCGCACGGTGGGCTATGACTGGGCGCAGATGAACCACTATGCGGTGAAGTCGATCGACAGCTATGCCATCCGCAAGTTCCGCGGCAACGTGAACTTCAAGAAGGACAAGTACAATTCCGACTACTGGGCGTTGCAGGACCGCAACGAGGTGCGCGACGATGCGATGCTGCGCTATTCCGCCGCGCGCAAGCGGATCTTCGACGCGCTGCTGACGGACCCGGACCTGAACCGCCTGCATTTCGCCGCGCTGGAACGGGCGGAATCGCGGCTGGCGGAATTCAAGGGGACAGAGGCTTACGAGGCCATGGTGGCCGATCTCAAGGCCGCCAGCGCCATCCCGATCTCGCAGGTGGAGGCCAAGCCCCCGCAGGCGCGCGACCCCGAAAAGATCGCGGCGCTGATGTCAGCGGTGGAAAAGCGCGCCTCCGCCAGGGCGAAGGAGGACCGCAAGGCAAAGGCCCCCGCGCCGGGCGCGCCGGTGGTCGCCAGCCCCTATGTGACGGGGGCGGACCTGTCGGCGGACATACCCCTGCAATGGGTGCCGAGCCAGGGGATCGACCTGCCCGCCGACCCCCGCGTCTTCACCCCCCCGGCGCTGGAGGCGATCATGGCCGGCAAGTTCGACCGCGCGGCGGTGCGGCGGCTGCCGGGCCTTCTGCCGCAGGGCGCGCGGCTGGCGGTCTACGGGGCGGGCTGCGGGTTCCTGCCGCTGTGCCTGTCGCGGATCCGCCCGGATCTGTCGATATGGGCGGCAGAGGCAGATCCGGGCCTGCGGGCGCTGCTGGAACGGGTCTGGGCGCGGGCGGGCGACGCGCCGGGGCCGCGGCTGGAACTGGCGGAACCCGCGGCGCTGCTGGCCGCGGCGCGGGCGGATGCGGTGCTGCTGGACGACCCGGCCTGCGGCCCCGAGGTGCTGGGGGAGATCCTGCCCGACCGCCTGCTCCTCGGCCCCCGCCTGCTGGCAGGGCAGCCCGGGGCGGCAGAGGCTTTCGCCACCGTCTGCGCCGCGCGGGGCCTGCCCGACCGGGCAGTGGTGCCCCCGGCCGGGGTGCTGGTCTTTGGCCGCGGCCTGCCGGTGCGGGAAAAGAAGGCGGACGGCTGAGGAAGGCCGGGGTGAACCCCGGCCTGCGGGCGCAGCGCCCACGCCGGCGGGTGGTGCGGGTGGAAAGGTCGGTGGCCTCCGGCGGGGATATTTAGGGACAGAAAATGGTGAGGGGCGCACCCTTTCTCATTTTCTGTCTGAAAATATCCTCAGGGGGTGAATTGGCGCAGCCAAGAGGGGGCAGAATGCCCCCTGCGCCGTTCGGGCCGGGTGCTGCGCCGCGCGGGATGCCCGGTCAGAAGTCCACCGTCACGCCCGGCAGGTTCAGGGCCTTGATCAGGTCGCGCAGTTCCTGCCGTGCGGCGATGTTCGACATGTTCAGGTTCTCCACCCCCACGTCGCGCAAATCCAGCAGGGTGATGCCGCGCGGGAACAACTCGCGAAAGATCACCCGTTCCGAAAACCCCGGCGCGACGCGGAAGCCGATGCGGCGCGACAGTTCTTCCAGCGCCGCGCCGACCTTCTTCTTGTTGTGCATCTGCTGCGCCCCGAGGCGGTTCCTCAGCACGATCCAGTCGATGGGCTTCAGCCCCGCCTGCGCCCGCAATTGCCGCGCCTGCCAGACCATTTCGGAATAGATCGACGGCCCCTTGACCCGCCCGGTTTCCGGGTCGATCCGCGCCAGCAGGTCGAAGTCGATGAAACTGTCGTTCAGCGGCGTGATCAGCGTGTCGGCCAGCGAATGCGCCAGCTGGCTCAGCCGGGTATGCGAGCCGGGGCAGTCGATGACGATGAAATCGCTGTTCGGTTCCATTTCCGCCATCGCGGTGGACAGGCGGTGGTCGAACGGGTTTTCGTTCGGCGCCAGCCCCGCGGCGTCGACCTCTGGCAGCTCGCGCAGGTCCGGCGTGGGCAGGGCCAGCCCTTCCTTCGCCATGAAGGCGCGGCGGTTTTCCAGATAGCGGCCGAAGCTGCGCTGGCGCAGGTCGAGGTCCAGCGCGCTGACGCGGAACCCCATGCGGGCCAGCGCCGTGGCGACATGCATGCAGGTGGTGGATTTCCCCGACCCGCCCTTTTCGTTCCCCACGACGATGATATGCGCCATGCGGTGCCGCCCCCTGCTGGTTTCGCTGTTGCGCGCCTTCATAAGCGTTGCGCCGCGCAGAGGGAAGCGGGAAGCCGCCGATGCCGGGGCGATCCGTCGGGGCCCCGGAAAGCAAAAGGCCCCGCGCGGGCGGGGCCTTTCCGGTGCCGGGTTCAGAAACCCAGACCCGCGTATTTGTTCTTGAACTTCGACACGCGCCCGCCGGTGTCCATCAGCTTGGTCGAGCCGCCGGTCCAGGCCGGATGCGCCAGCGGGTCGATGTCGAGCGCCATCTGGTCGCCCTCCTTGCCCCAGGTCGAGCGGACCTGGAACACGGTGCCGTCGGTCATCTTGACGTCGATCAGGTGGTATTCGGGGTGGATGCCCTTTTTCATGATCCGGCTCCTTACGCTTCGGTCTTGGGCTTGTAGTTGCTGACTTCGGCGATCCGGGCGGATTTGCCGCGGCGCGACCGCAGGTAGTACAGCTTGGCGCGGCGCACGCGGCCGCGGCGGACGACCTCGATCGAGTCGATGTTGGTCGAATAGAGCGGGAACACCCGTTCCACGCCTTCGCCGAAGGAAATCTTGCGCACGGTGAACGAGGCCGAGATGGTGTTGCCGCCCTTGCGTGCGATGCAGACGCCTTCATAGTTCTGCACGCGCGACCGGGTGCCTTCGGTCACCTTGAAACCGACGCGCACGGTGTCGCCGGCCTTGAAATCGGGGATGGTTTTGCCGAGGGCGGCGATCTGTTCCGCCTCGATCTGTGCGATCAGGTTCATCGCGATACTCCTTAGCCCGCGGTTGTTCCGCGAAGGTGATGCTGTCCATAGCTCCGGTCTTCGTCCGGGTCCCCGCCGCGTTGCCGCGCCGCGCCCGCCGGAGGTGGCCATGCGTTCCTGTTGTCGCTTTCCGCGGGGCCCGGGCGCACGGAAGAAGGTGCAGGGCCAAAACGAAAAGGCCCGGCGGCCGATTCCGGCCCCGGACCCGCGCGGTATAGGCATGCGGGGGCGGGCGGTCAAGCCTTGGGGTGGTGCCGGGCGGACCATCGGGCCCAAAGATCGGGGCGGCGTTCCGCGGTCAGCCGTTCGGCCTGTTCGCGCCGCCATTTCGCCACCTCGGCATGGTTGCCGGATGTCAGCACCGCCGGGATCTCTCGCCCCTGCCAGACGGCGGGGCGGGTGTATTGGGGATGTTCCAGCAGGCCGTCGGCGAAACTTTCCTCTTCGGCAGAGGCCGCGTTGCCGAGGACCCCGGGCAACAGCCGCACGGCGGCGTCCAGCATCGCCTGCGCCGCGATTTCCCCCCCCGTCAGGACGAAATCGCCAAGCGAGATTTCCTCGACCCGGTAGGCGTCCAGCACCCGTTCGTCCACGCCCTCGAACCGGCCGCAGAGCAGCGTCACCCCCTGCGCCGCCGCCCAGTGCCGTGCGGTGGCCTGATCGAAGCGGCGCCCCCGGGGCGAGAGGTAGACCACCGGCCAGCGGGCGCGGTCGTCGGGCGTGCCCTCTGCCGCGCGGTCCAGCGCACGGGCCACCACATCGGCGCGCAGCACCATGCCCGCGCCGCCGCCGGCGGGCGTGTCGTCCACGTTGCGGTGCCGCCCCTCGCCGAAGTCGCGCAGCCCGATGGGGTCGAGCCGCCACAGCCCTGCATCCAGCGCCTTGCCGGTCAGCGACAGGCCGAGCGTGCCGGGGAAGGCCTCGGGGAACAAAGTGATCACACGCGCCTCCCAGGCGCCGCGCAACTGGTTCGTCTCTGCCATCAGGTCGCGCGGGACGAGGCTTTCGCGGATGCTGCGGCGGCCGTGGGATCGGGCGGGGCGGTCGGTCATGGGGTCTCCGGCAGGGGGGCGTGGTCCTCTGGCGTCTCGGCGGGCGCCGCCGCGCGCAGGGCGGCGGCCAGTGCGGCCAGCGCGGTGTTCGCCGCCGCCCCGTTGGCGTCGTCGATGGCCATTTCCACCTGTCCGGCCCCGGGGAATTCTTCCCACCGGTCGGGCATCGCCTGCACCACGGGCAGCGCGCGGCGGGCGAACAGGGCCAGCAGCGCCGGGTCGGACCATGTGACCTCGAAGGCCACGGTCATCGGATAGGGCTGGCGGTCGTCGGCCACCACCGCAGGGTCGGTGCCCCACAGGATCGTGCCGCGCCGCCCGGCAAGGCAGGGGCCCGATGTATCCAGCAGCGCCGCCAGCCGTTCGGCGGCGGTGAAGGCCCGATCCACACCGGCGGCCATCGCCGCGGTGACGGCGGCCTGTGCGGTGGCGTCGGGCGTTTCGGGGGGCAGCGCCGCCACGGGGCGCAGGATCGCGTCCAACGCAGGGTCGGGGTCCGCGGCCCCCGCCTGCATGCCCTTCAGTTGCGCCAGCGCATCGTCCAGGAATGCCTCCATCTCGGGGTTCGGGGGCTGCGGCGTCCAGACCAGCCGCAACAGCAGTTGCGGCGCCAGCGCCAGTGCCGGCGGCAGCCACAGGGGCAGCGCCAAAGGCCCGCCCAGAACGCGCGCCAGATAGAAACCCAGAAGATACAGCACCGTGATGATCGCCGCCTGACCCGCCAGCTGGCCCAGAAAGGCCAGCCAGCGCGGCAGCAGCCAGGGCCGGGTGACGGCCAGCACAAGCGCCGTGCAGGCGATCAGCGCCAGCAGCGCCGCCCCGCCATGCCCGGCCAGCCCCGCCAGCACCGGCGCCGCCAGCCACAGCCCTGCCGCCAGCAGCATCAGCCAGCGCAGGTGCCCCGCCATCATTCCACCCCTTCGGGCGGATCGGCGATGAGGCGCCCGCCGGCGATGTCCACCGTGGGCACCACCTGCCGGGTGAAGGGCAGCAACAGCGGCGCCTTCATCCCCGGTCCCATCACCTCCAGAATGTCGGACGCGCCATGGTTGTGCACGGCCTTGACCGTGCCCAGAACCGTGCCGCCGGTATCCAGCACCGTCAGCCCGATCAGGTCGGCATGGTAGAATTCATCCTCGCCCGCCGGGGGCAGGCGGTCGCGGTCGGCGTAAAGGCGCAGGCCGCGCAGGGCGTCGGCCGCCTCTTTCGTTCCCACGCCCGACAGCCGCGCCACCAGCCCGTTGCCGGTGGTGCCGGTGATCTTCACCTCGAACCGGCGGGTGCCGTCTTCGGACCACAGCGGCGCATAATCCGCGATCGCCGCGGGATCGGCGCAGAAGCTTTTCAGCCGCACCTCGCCGCGGACCCCGAAGGATCCGGCGATAGCGCCGACACAGACACGCGCAGGAACAGGGGTGGGCATGGCGGGGCTCCGGTCGCGCGAAGGGGCCGGCCGGGATGGCCGGCCCGGATGTCAGGCGAAAGCCGGGATCATTCCGCGGCTTTGGCGGCCTTTTCCTTGGCGCGTTCGGTGGCCTTCTTGCCCGGCACCGCCTGCTTGGGGTTGTTGCGCGCGGCCTTCGGGCGGGCGCCAGCGGCCTCGAGGAAGCGCGCGACCCGGTCGGTCGGCTGCGCGCCCTGGTCGAGCCAGTATTGCACGCGCTCCATGTTCATCTTCACGCGGTCCTCGCTGTCCTTGGCGAGCAGCGGGTTGTAGGTGCCGAGCTTTTCGAGGAAGCGGCCGTCGCGCGGCATGCGGCTGTCGGACGCGACGATGGCGTAATACGGGCGTTTTTTCGAACCGCCACGGGCGAGACGGATTTTCATGGACATCTGGGTTACTCCTTCGGGATGTCGGGGGGACGGGCGGTGCGCCCGGGGTCTACTTCAGAAGCTTCTCGTGGTGACGGATCACTTCCGAGATGATGAAGTTCAGGAATTTCTTGGCGAATTCGGGGTCGAGGTCGGCCTCTTGCGACAGCCGTTCCAGCCGCTCGATCTGCCGCGATTCGCGCGCGGGGTCCGATGGCGGCAGGTCGTTCGCGGCCTTGAGCCGCCCCACCGCCTGCGTATGCTTGAACCGTTCGGCCAGCGTATAGACGAGGATCGCGTCCAGCCGGTCGATCGATTCGCGGTGATCCTTCAGCAGGTCCTGGGCGCGGGCGACGGCATCGGTCATTGCGGGGCTCCGGGTGCGGGGTGGCGGAAGATCAGCGAGCGGCCGAGGCGGACGTGATCGAATTCGTATTCCAGCACGCAGCCGAGCCGTTCCGCCAGCGCGATGGACCGCGTGTTGCCCGGCGCGATCAGGCTGATGGCGGTGGTCCAGCCCAACACGTCATAGGCATGGGCGCGAGCGGCCAGCGCGGCCTCGCGCGCGATGCCGCGGCCCTCGGCGCCCTGCATCATGACCCAGCCGATTTCGGGCTCGGGCCAGCCATCGGGGAACCACAGGCCGACATGGCCGCAATAGGCGCCGGTCGCCTTTTCCTCGACCGCCCAGAAGCCATAGCCGCGCAGCGCCCAATGCCCCAGATGCGTCGCCAGCCCCCGCCACGCCATTTCGCGCGTCAGCGGCCCGCCGATGAAATGCGACCGTTCGGTGGCGAAGAAATCGGCGAAGGCGTCGAAATCCGTCTGCCGGTAGGCGCGCAGGATCAGCCGTTCGGTTTCCAGCCGGGGGATGTGCAGGTCGAACCCGGTCATTTCTTCTTCATCAGCCCCGACAGGCCCGAAGGCAGCGTCATCCCGCGCGGCATCCCCATGGCGGGCATGGAGCCCATCCCCTGCTTCACGCCGCGGGCCAGTTCTTCCATCTGTTCGGGCGACATCTTGGACGGGTCGGGCATGCCTCCCTTGCCCATCATCTGCCTGATGGCCTGTTTCATCATCCCGCCCTTGCCGAGCTTCTTCATCATGTCGGCCATCTGCTTGTGCTGTTTCAGCAGGCGGTTGAGGTCGGCCACGTCCAGCCCCGCGCCGGCCGCGATCCGCTTCTTGCGGCTGGCCTGCAAGATGTCGGGGTTGGACCGTTCCTTCTTGGTCATGGAATTGATCAGCGCGATCTGCCGGCGCAGCATGCGGTCGTCGATCCCTGCCTGTTCGGCGGCCTTGGCCATCTTGCCCGCGCCGGGCATCATGCCCATCAGGCCCTGCATGCCGCCCATCTTGAGCATCTGTTCCAGCTGCATCCGCAGGTCGTTCATGTTGAACAGACCCTTCTGGAACCGCTTCATCATCCGTTCGGCCTGTTCGGCCTCGAACGTCTGTTGCGCCTTTTCCACCAGCGCCACGATGTCGCCCATGCCGAGGATGCGGCCGGCGATGCGTTCGGGTTCAAAGACTTCCAGCGAGTCGGTCTTTTCGCCAAGGCCGACGAAACGGATGGGCTTGCCCGTGACCGCGCGCATCGACAGCGCCGCGCCGCCGCGCCCGTCGCCGTCCATCCGCGTCAGCACGACGCCGGTGATGCCCACCTTGCCGTCGAATTCGGCGGCGACGTTCACCGCATCCTGCCCGGTCAGGCCATCGACCACCAGCAGCGTTTCGCGCGGGTTCGCCACGTCGCGGACGGCCTGCACCTCGTTCATCAGCACTTCGTCGATGTGCAGCCGGCCCGCGGTATCCAGCAGGTAGACGTCATAGCCGCCAAGGCTCGCCTGCGTCTTTGCCCGCCTGGCGATCTGCACCGCGCTTTCGCCCTTGACGATGGGCAGCGTGTCCACCCCGATCTGGTTGCCGAGGATCGCCAGCTGTTCCATCGCCGCCGGGCGGTTGGTGTCGAGGCTGGCCATCAGCACCCGCTTGCCCTCGCGTTCCGTCAGGCGGCGGGCGAGTTTCGCGGTCGTCGTCGTCTTGCCCGACCCCTGAAGGCCCACCATCAGGATCGGCGCGGGCGGGTTGTCGATCTTGAGCCGCCCGGGATCGGTATCGCCCGCCAGCACATGCACCAGTTCGTCATGCACGATCTTGACGACCTGTTGGCCCGGCGTGACCGATTTCGTCACCGCCTGCCCGGTCGCCTTGTCCTGCACGCGCCTGACGAAATCGCGCGCCACGGGCAGCGACACGTCGGCCTCCAGCAGCGCCACGCGGACCTCGCGCAGCGCGGTGGCGACATCGGTATCCGACAGCGCGCCCTGCTTCGTCAGCCGCTCGAACACGCCGGAAAGGCGCTCGGACAGATTCTCGAACATCCCGGTCTCCTGCGACCAACGACCCCGCGGGGCCCGCCAAATGCCAACCGCACCCGCGGGCGAATATCGCTGGCGGGTGGCGATCCCTGCGCGCGGCAAGGGACCGGAAGGCGCAAGGCTTTCCGGATAGCCCCCCGCACCTACGCGCGAAGGGGGCCCGAGTCAACCCCGCAAGGTCAACCCCGCAAGGCCCTTTGCTTGACCGCCGGGGCCTGCGCCCCTAAGCCTGCGCCACAGTCCCGTTCAAGGAATCCCCCATGGTCAAACGTCTCCACACCGGCAAACGCATGAGCGAGGCCGTCATCGCCAACGGCACCGTCTGGCTGGCCGGTCAGGTCGCCGAGGGCGCCACCACCGCCGACCAGACCCGCGCGGTTCTGGCGCAGATCGACGCGCTGCTGGCAGAGGCCGGCACGTCGAAGGAAAACATCGTGCAGGCGATCATCTGGCTGGCCGACATGGCCGATTTCGCCCAGATGAACAGCGTTTGGGACGAATGGGTGCCGCAGGGCCACACCCCCGCCCGCGCCACGGGCGAGGCGAAATTGGCCGCGCCCGGCTACCGGGTGGAAATCATCGTCACCGCCGCCATCCTCTGACAGGGCGCATCCTGCGGATCGGCCGGGGCCCCGTTCGCGGGGCCCTTCTTCTGTGATCACAGCCCTGATCCATGTCAATGCGCGCCTTCTCCTGTGCCGGCTATCATTAACACATGTAAACGGCCCGAGGGCCGGCCACAGGAGTGAACCCCATGACAGATATGCCCATCCGCCTCGGCAGCGAGATCATCGTCAACAGCAGCGTCTTTTCGTACCAGGGCGAGCCGACCGTCACCGCGCTGGCGGGCGGCGGATATGTCGTGCTCTGGACCGCGTTCGTGAACCAGGACATCCCCGACACGTCCTACCGCGATGTCGACAGCGTGTTCGCGCAGATCTTCGACGCCGGCGGCAACACGGTGGGGGGTGAATTCCGCGTCCACGCCGACCGCGCCTATTCGCAGAACGGCGGTTCTGCCGTGGCGCTGTCGGACGGCGGCTTTCTGGTGGTGTTCCAGTCGAACGCCCCCTCGGTCGGCGCCTTCGACGGGGGCGAGATCGTCATGCGCCGCTTCGGCGCCGACGGCACCCCCTCGGGGGCGGAATTCCGCATCAACACGAACATCCAGTACCCGCAATCCCTGCCCGTCATCACCGAGCTGGCGGACGGCGGCTTCGTCGTCGTCTGGCAATCCCGGATCGGCGGCCTCTACGAGCCCCATGACGTGCAGGCGCAGATCTTTGCCGCCGACGGCACCCCGGTGGGGGGCGAGTTCAAGGTGAACCTCACCACCGACAGCAACCAGGAAGCGCCCGACGTGATCGGCCTTGCCGATGGCAGTTTCGTCGTGGTCTGGGAATCGGATGGCCAGGACGGCAGCGGCGATGGCGTCTATGCCCGCCGGTTCGCCGCCGACGGCAGTTCCCTGACGGCCGAATTCCGCATCAACACCGCAACCGGCGATCACCAGCGCCTGCCCGCGATCGCGGCGCTGTCCGATGGCGGCTTTGTCGTGGTCTACGATTCCAACGGGCATGAGACCACCGGATGGGGCTATGGCATCTTCGGCCAGCGGTATGACGCGGCCGGCAACGCGGTGGGGGGCGAATTCCAGATCAACACCCGGACCTCGGGCGACCAGCGGTTTGCCGATGTGGTGGCGATGCCGGATGGCGGCTTCATCGTCACCTGGGCCGATGCCGGCGTGATCCGGTTGCAACGCTTTGCCGTCGATGGCAGCCCGGTGGGGGCGGAATACCAGGTGGACGCCGATCCGGGCTATTACCAGGGCACCCCCGCGATAGAGGTTCTGGCCGATGGCAGCTTCGTCGTCGTCTGGACGAACTACAACAATGCGGGCATTCCCGACACGATCCGCAGCCAGCATTTCGCGGCGCAGAGCTTTGGCACCGACGCCAACAACCGCATCGCGGGTACCCCGGGCAACGACTGGATCAACGGCCTTGGCGGCAACGATTCGATTCGTGGCCAGGCGGGCAACGACACGATCCTGGGCGGCGCCGGCAACGACACGCTGCTTGGCCTTGCCGGATCCGACAGCATCCTGGGCGGCGACGGTGACGATTTCATCGACGGCGGCGGCATGCCCGACACGCTCGACGGCGGTGCGGGCAACGACACCATCCTGGGTGGCGGGGGCAGGGACTGGATCACCGGCGGCGACGGCGACGACTGGATCGACGGCGGCGACGGCCGCAGCCGCATGTGGGGCGATGCCGGCAACGATACCATCCTGGGCGGAACGGGGCAGGATGTGATCCGCGGCGGCACGGGCGACGACCTTTTGCAGGGCGGCGCCGGTGAGGACCGGCTGTTCGGCGAGGCTGGCGCCGATACGCTGGATGGCGGCGATGGCAATGACCGGCTCGTGGGCGGGCGCGATGCCGATCTGCTTCTGGGCGGGGCGGGCTCCGACACGCTCGAAGGCGGCGGCGGGCGTGACAGCCTTGATGGCGGTGCGGGCGATGACATCCTGATCGGCGGCGCGGGCACCGACACGCTGACCGGCGGCGCGGGGGCGGACATCTTCGTCTTTGCCGGCGGTGGCTTCGGCAACGACCGGGTGACCGATTTCGAGGTCGGTATCGACAAGATCCAGATCACCGGCGGCTTTGGCCAGACCGACATCGCCTTCGATCAGGTCGGCCCCGGCGCGCGGATGACGCTGGTACCCACGGGCGAGATGGTGATCTTCTTCGGGCTGAACGTTGCCGACCTGCAGGGGTTCGGGGATTTCATCTTCACCTGAGCGGGATCGCGGCATGGGGCGGGAAGGCTTCCCGCCCCATGTTGGCAAAGTATTTTCGAAATACTTGCAATATTTCGTTAATTGATCTAGGCAGGCCCTGCACCACATCCGGGGGAGGGATCTGCCATGGTACGCACAGCCGAAGCGCATGGGGTAGAGGTGGCGGTGATCGGCCTGGGGCCGGTCGGGATCACCCTGTGCAACCTGTTGGCGGATATGGGTGTTTCCACCGTCGGCATCGACGCGGCGGCGGATGTCTATGCGCTGCCCCGCGCCATCGGCATGGACCACGAGGTGATGCGGGTCTTTCAGCAGATCGGCCTTGCCGGGGCGCTGGCGCCGCATGTGGGCGCCTATCGCCGGTCGGAATACCGCGCCGCCGACGGGGGTTTGCTGCGCCTGCTCGATTCCCCGCCCGAACCCTGGCCGCTGTCCTGGCCGCCCTACCTGACCTTCGTGCAGCCGGAACTGGAACGCTGCCTGCGCGCGCGGCTGGCCGACAGGCCGGGGGTGCGGCTGCGCGCCGGGGTGGAACTGACCGGGATCGAGACGCCCGAAACCCCCGTCCTGACCCTGCGCGACACGGCCAGCGGGCAGACCGAAACCCTGCGCCCGCGGTTTGTCGTCGGCTGCGACGGCGGCAACAGCTTTGTGCGCCGCAGCCTTGGCATCGGGTTCGAGGATCTGGATTTCGACGAACCCTGGCTGGTGGTGGACATGATCGTGGACGGGCCGGTGGACGGCCTGCCGGAAACCAATGTCCAGTACTGCGACCCGGCGCGCCCGCACACCCATGTCATCGGCCCCGGCGGCCTGCGGCGGTGGGAATTCATGATGCTGCCGGGCGAGGATCCGGCAGGGATGAACCGGGAAGAGCGGATATGGGACCTGCTGTCCCCCTGGCTGAAACCGGGGCAGGCGCGGCTGTGGCGGTCGGCCACCTACCGTTTCCACGCGCTGGTGGCGCGGGACTGGCGCCGCGGCCGGGTGTTTCTCGCGGGGGATGCCTGCCACATGACGCCGCCCTTTCTGGCGCAGGGCATGGTGCAGGGGGTCAAGGACGCCGCGAACCTGGCGTGGAAACTGGCCGCCGTGCTGCGCGAGGGGCGGGCAGAGCCGCTGCTGGACAGCTATCAGGCCGAACGCCGCCCGCTGGTGCGCGAGGTCATCGCCATCACCAAGGGCCTCGGCCGGATCATCTGCGAACGCGATCCCGACGCGGCGGCGGCGCGCAATGCGCGCATGCTCGCGGAACTGGCGGCGGGGCAGGGGCGGGTGGTGCGGCAGAACCTGTTCCCGCCGATCGCCGACGGGCTGATCGCCCGCCTGCCCGACGGCACGCCCGCGCCGGGGGCGGGCCTGCCCTGCCCGCAGCCCTGGGTGGTGACGGGCACGGGCGGGCGGCAGCGGCTGGATGACGTGGCGGGCCATGGCTTCCGCCTGCTGCTGCGCGCGGGGGGCACGCTGTCGCCCGCGGCGCAGGCGGCCGCGCGGGGCCTCGGCATTACCGTGCAGGCCATCGCCCGCGACCGCGCCGAACCCGCGCTGATCGCAGAGGAACATGGGCTTCTGAACGGCTGGCTCGACGGGCACGGGGCCGATGCGGTGCTGGTCCGCCCCGACCATGTGGTCTTTGGCACCAGCGCCTCGGACGCCGGGCTGCGCGCGATGCTGGACCAGCTGCGCGCGCAGCTCGGCTGAGGCTCAGGCCGCGTCGGTCTGCGGATCGGCAAGGCCCGCCTGATCCGTGGGCGGGAACAGATGGCCGGCGTATTTGATCACGTTTTCCGTGGTTTCGCGGATATGCCGCTCGATCAGCCGCAGCGCCGCGTCCACATCGCGGTCGAGCGCGGCATCGGCGATGGTCTTGTGCTCGGCCTCCTTTTCCCGCCACTGCGGGCGGAACCGCGAGGACATGCGGCGATAGCGGTGCGCGCGTTCATAAAGCTTCTGGCGGATTTCCAGCAGGTTGGGCGAGGCGCAGGCGGACACGAGCGCCAGATGGAAGGCGCCGTGCAGCCTGCTCCATTCCTCGGACAGATAGTATTCCTTGCCCAGTTTCTGTTGCAGGCGGTCCATCCGGTAGAAGGACGACAGGATCCCCGCCTCCCACGCCTCGTCCCCGCGCTGGATGGCGCGGGCCAGCGCCTCGCGTTCGATCAGCACGCGGACATCGGTGAGGTCGTTGAGATCCGCGATCGACACCGGGGCGACGACAAAGCCCTTCTGGTCCTGCGCCACCACCAGATTTTCCGCCGACAGCCGCGAAAGCGCCTCGCGCAGCGGGGAAAAGCTGACGGAATAGAGGTTGCGCAGCGTCTCGAACTTCAGCTTTTCGCCGGGTTTGAGCACGCAATTGATGATGTCCTGCCGCATGCGGTTGAGCACATCGCCCGACCGGGTTTCGCTGCCAGCAGTCTTTTGCGTGTCGGACATGACTTTCCCACATGTTGCCCCCGCCGCGATGCGGCAGGCCCTTCGTGGTAATATTAGGGTATTTTCGAAATAATGCCACCGCGCGATTGCGGCATCGGCGGCAAAAGTCGAAATGGCGTCAGACGTCCCAGACGACGGGCAGCGTGGTCGGCCCGCGGAACACCCAGCCCCGGATCTGCACCGGCGCCGCATCGTCCAGCCGCAGGTTCGGCAGGCGGGCGAACAGGCGCGGCACCGCCAGCTTGCTGACCAGCACGCGCGCCACCCAGGTCCCGGCGCAGAAATGCGCGCCCGCCCCGAAGGCCAGATGCGATTGCCGCGGGCGGAAGATGTCGAAGCGGCCGGGGTCGGCAAAGCGCGCCGGGTCGCGGTTCGCGGCGCCGACGCAAAGGCCGATCTGCTGGTTTTCCGCCAGCGCGACACCGCCCAACGTCACCTCCCGCGCCACGCGGCGGGGGTACATGCCGATGGGGGAAATCCAGCGCACGGCCTCTTCGAACGCCGGCCCCCACAGCGCCGGGTCGGCCTCTACGGCGGCACGCTGGCCGGGGTTCTGCAACAGGCCCAGAACCAGCGTCAGGATCGCATCGCGCGGTTCGTTCAGCCCGCCGCCCACGGCGACCTTGATATTGGCGTGGATCTGGTCGAGCGGCTGGCCCGCCTGCGCCATCGCCGACAGCATCGAGTCGTTGGGGTTTTCGCGGTGGAAGGGCAGCATGCGGGCGATGACCGCCTCGATCCCCGCCGCGGCCTCTGCCGCCAGCCGCGCGACCTCCGGGTCGCCGGCATAGTTTCCCGCCCCGTCCATGAGCGACTGGGACCAGAGCGCGAGCGTGCGCCAGTCCACCCCGCCGAAGCCCAGAACCTCGTCCAGCGCCAGCGCCGCCACGGGGGCGGCAAAGGCGTCGAACAGGTCGGCCCGCCCGGCGGGGTGCAGGGTGTCGATCAGCCGGTCGCAGATCGCCTCGAACTGCGGGGCCCAGCATCGCGCCGCGGTGGCCGGGCGCAGCGCCGGTTCCATCGCCGCGCGTTCGGCCTTGTGCGCCGGGCCGTCCTTGCGCATCAGCGTATGGCCCATGACCTTGTTGACCAGCGAGCCGGGGTTTACCGACGAATAGGTATCGGGATCGCGCTCGATTTCCGTGATGTCGGCAAAACGGGTGACGAGCGCGATGTTCGCCGCCTCGATCCGCACCACGGCGCCCATCTGCCGGGCGCGGTCGTAGATCGGGTAGGGATCGTTCATCAGGTCGCCGAACGACACATCGTCGATGACCGGCATCCGGGCAGGCATGGCGGGGACTCCTCCGGGTTCCTTGCATTTTCGAAAATCGGTGGAATGGCGCGATCAGGCAATGCTATGACCTGAATGGGCCGGATCGGGATTTTCGATGGGGATGCGATGGCGGGCGGGATCGGCAGGCTGGATGTGGATGCGATGCGCCTTCTGGTGACGATCCACGACCGCGGTTCCTTCACCCGTGCGGCGGAACTGTTGGGGGTGAACCAGTCGACGGCCAGCTATACCGTCGCCCATCTGCGCCGGGTGCTGGATGACGTGCTGTTCATCCGCGCCGGCAACCGGGTGGAGCCCACGCCGCGCTGTGCCGAGGCCGTGGCGGAACTGCGGGCGATCCTCGACCGGCTGGACCGTCTGGCGGCGGCGCGGCCCTTCGATCCGGCCACCGCGCGGGGCGAGGTGGTGGTGTCCAGCAACCTGCACGAACGGCTGATGCTGCTGCCGCAGGTGCTGCGGCGGATACGGGCGGCGGCGCCGGGGTTGCGGGTGCATCTGTTCGATGCCGGAACCGGCGGGCGCGCGCAGTTGATGGAAAACCGCGCCGATATTCTTCTGGGGCCGGTGGAGATTCAGGGCGACATCTTCTATCGCCGCCACCTGTTCACCGACCGCTATGTCTGCGTGATGGACCCGGGGCATCCGCTGGCGCGGGGGGTGCTGGATCTGGCGGCCTATGCCTGCGCCGATCATCTGTGGATCACCCACAACGGCCGCTGGCAGGCGCCCTTCGTACCGCGGCTGGCGGCCGAAGGGCTGGAGGTGCGCCCCTGCGTGACGACGCCGAGCCACGACAATCTGGAAGGCATGATCGGCGGCACGGCGCTGGTCGCCACGATCCCCGAAAGCCTGGCCCGCCAGGCCGCCCCGGGCATGGCGCTGCGCCCCTTTCCGCTGGATGTGCGGATCGGCATCGACATGTACTGGACGGCGCGGACGCATGGGTCGGGCGTGCACCAGTGGCTGCGCCAGTTGCTGGCCGAGGCGGCGGAGGCGCTGCGGTGAGGGGGCCTTCCAGCACGGCAGTCGGGCCGGGCGGGAAAAGGAAACGCACTGCGTTTCCCCCGCCCGTCGCGCAAGGGTGCAGCAGGGGGCGGTGATGCCGGGAATAATGGGTAGGCCAGCGCCTGCCCCGGCGGGCGAGAAGCGCCCGCCATGGGCGGGGCGGGCGCTGGCCG
>NZ_JAVKPH010000080.1:2500-5584 GCF_031432425.1 Ruixingdingia sedimenti
TACCCTGCGTTAAGCCATGGGGAGCCGGGAATAGGCTTTGATCCATGGATCTCCGAATGGGGCAACCCACCTGACACGCTGTTATTGTTTGCTCTGCAATCAATAACGGTGTGAGACAGGTATCAAGATCCTGAACACATAGGGGTTTTGAAGCGAACCCGGGGAACTGAAACATCTAAGTACCCGGAGGAAAGGAAATCAACAGAGACTCCGTTAGTAGTGGCGAGCGAACGCGGACCAGCCGAGCCTGGAAGTGTGACTGGAACTGTCTGGAAAGGCAGGCCATAGCGGGTGACAGCCCCGTACAGGAAGCACCACGGGACATATCAAGTAGGGCGGGACACGTGAAATCCTGTCTGAAGATCGGGGGACCACCCCCGAAGGCTAAGTACTCCTTGCTGACCGATAGCGAACCAGTACCGTGAGGGAAAGGTGAAAAGCACCCCGACAAGGGGAGTGAAACAGTACCTGAAACCGGACGCCTACAAGCAGTCGGAGGGGCCTCGAGCCCTGACGGCGTACCTTTTGTATAATGGGTCAACGACTTGGTCTTACGAGCAAGCTTAAGCCGATAGGTGGAGGCGCAGCGAAAGCGAGTCTTAACAGGGCGCATGAGTTCGTGGGATCAGACCCGAAACCGAGTGATCTAGCCATGTGCAGGATGAAGGTTGGGTAACACCAACTGGAGGTCCGAACCAACACCCGTTGAAAAGGGTCTGGATGACGTGTGGCTAGGGGTGAAAGGCCAATCAAACTCGGAGATAGCTGGTTCTCCGCGAAAGCTATTTAGGTAGCGCCTCGGACGAATACCTGCGGGGGTAGAGCACTGCATGGGTGATGGGGTCCCACAGACTTACTGAGCCTAAGCAAACTCCGAATACCGCAGAGTACTATCCGGGAGACACACGGCGGGTGCTAACGTCCGTCGTGAAGAGGGAAACAACCCTGACCTGCAGCTAAGGCCCCTAATTCGTGGCTAAGTGGGAAAGCATGTGGGACGGCCAAAACAACCAGGAGGTTGGCTTAGAAGCAGCCATCCTTTAAAGATAGCGTAACAGCTCACTGGTCTAGATAAGCTGTCCTGCGGCGAAGATGTAACGGGGCTCAAGCCACGAGCCGAAGCTCAGGATGCATAGCGATATGCGTGGTAGCGGAGCGTTCCGTGATACAGCCTCATGTCTCTTTGCCTCTGGCATGGAGACGCGAGGCTTTCTGTGAAGCCGGGCCGTAAGGCATCCGGTGGAGAGATCGGAAGCGAGAATGTTGACATGAGTAGCGACAAAGAGGGTGAGAGACCCTCTCGCCGAAAGTCCAAGGGTTCCTGCTTAAAGCTAATCTGAGCAGGGTAAGCCGGCCCCTAAGGCGAGGCCGAAAGGCGTAGTCGATGGGAACCAGGTTAATATTCCTGGGCCAGGAGGAAGTGACGGATGCTTACTGTAGTTCGGCCTTATCGGATTGGCCGGGCTGCTGCGGCGTCCCCGGAAATAGCCCTCCATCAGACCGTACCCGAAACCGACACAGGTGGACTGGTAGAGTATACCAAGGCGCTTGAGAGAACCACGTTAAAGGAACTCGGCAAAATGCTCCCGTAAGTTCGCGAGAAGGGAGCCCCGTCTGTAGGCAACTATGGGCGGGGGGCACAAACCAGGGGGTGGCGACTGTTTACTTAAAACACAGGGCTGTGCGAAGCCGCAAGGCGACGTATACAGTCTGACGCCTGCCCGGTGCCGGAAGGTTAAGAGGAGGGGTGCAAGCTCCGAATCGAAGCCCCGGTAAACGGCGGCCGTAACTATAACGGTCCTAAGGTAGCGAAATTCCTTGTCGGGTAAGTTCCGACCTGCACGAATGGCGTAACGATCTCCCCGCTGTCTCTAACGTGGACTCAGCGAAATTGAACTGTGTGTCAAGATGCACACTACCCGCGGTTAGACGGAAAGACCCCATGAACCTTTACTCCAGCTTCGCACTGGCATCAGGAATGTGATGTGCAGGATAGGTGGTGGGCTTCGAAACCGGGACGCCAGTTCCGGTGGAGCCTCCCTTGAGATACCACCCTTCGCCTTCTTGATGTCTAACCGCGGTCCGTCATCCGGATCCGGGACCATGCGTGGTGGGGAGTTTGACTGGGGCGGTCGCCTCCCAAATCGTAACGGAGGCGCGCGATGGTGGGCTCAGAGCGGTCGGAAATCGCTCGTTGAGTGCAATGGCAGAAGCCCGCCTGACTGCAAGACTGACAAGTCGAGCAGAGACGAAAGTCGGCCATAGTGATCCGGTGGTCCCAAGTGGGAGGGCCATCGCTCAACGGATAAAAGGTACTCTGGGGATAACAGGCTGATGATGCCCAAGAGTCCATATCGACGGCATCGTTTGGCACCTCGATGTCGGCTCATCTCATCCTGGGGCTGGAGCAGGTCCCAAGGGTATGGCTGTTCGCCATTTAAAGAGGTACGTGAGCTGGGTTTAGAACGTCGTGAGACAGTTCGGTCCCTATCTGCCGTGGGTGTAGGAGACTTGAGAAGAGTTGCCCCTAGTACGAGAGGACCGGGGTGAACGCTCCACTGGTGGACCTGTTGTGGCGCCAGCCGCAGTGCAGGGTAGCTATGAGCGGACAGGATAAACGCTGAAGGCATCTAAGCGTGAAGCCCCCTTCAAAACAAGGTCTCCCCTGAGGGCCGTGGAAGACCACCACGTCGATAGGCCGGAGGTGTAAGTGCAGCAATGCATTCAGCTGACCGGTACTAATTGCCCGATAGGCTTGATTTGATCCAGAAACAGCAAGGCTGTCCGATCGGTCAAAAGCACCTGGACGAAAGACAAGCGCCAAAAGCGCCTGATGTGATGTTCCTTCCCCGGTCTGGTGGTCATAGCGCGAGCAAAACACCCGATCCCATCCCGAACTCGGAAGTTAAGTGCCGCCGCGGCAATGGTACTGCGTCTCAAGACGTGGGAGAGTAGCTCGCCGCCAGACCTGGAAAGGAACATCAACTCCCTCAACAAAACCCGGCCGCGGGGTGGAGCAGCCCGGTAGCTCGTCAGGCTCATAACCTGAAGGCCGCAGGTTCAAATCCTGCCCCCGCAACCAAA
>NZ_JAVKPH010000081.1:0-5279 GCF_031432425.1 Ruixingdingia sedimenti
GCGGGCGTGGGCGAGATGGCCGCGATGGTCCCGAGCCCCCCCGCCGCCGACACCGCCGCCGCCAGAGGCCCGAACGCAACACCCCCCATCCCGGCCTGAAGGATCGGGACCTCGATCCCGAGAAGATCGCACAGGGGCGTGCGAAGGGTACGGCGGGACATGGGGCCTCCTTGCTGCCGCAGCGGGCGGCATATTTCGTAATGCGGAATGTAATTCTGCCATATCGCGGCGCAACCGGGGGGCGCAAGCGGCAGGGGCCGGGGTGCAGGCTAAACCGCCGGGGGGTAGAGGCCGGGGCGATGGCCCGCCCCTCCCGGGGGGGTCAGAACGAGGCCGCGCCCGCAGTGATCCCGCCGTCCACCGGCACGATGGCGCCGGTCATGAAGCTTGCATCCTCCGACAGCAGGAAGGCGATCACCGCCGCGATTTCCTCCGGCTGGCCCTCGCGCCCGATGGGATGGGCGGCGCGCATCCGGGCCGCGATCGCGGGATCGGCGAACAGCGTCTGGGTGAAGGGCGAATTGACGATCCCCGGCGCCACCGCGTTCACCCGGATGCCCTTGCGCGCCAGATCCATCGCCACCGCGCGCGTCAGCCCGATCACCCCGTGTTTCGAGGTGACATAGGGCAGGCGGTTCGGCAGTCCCTCCAGCCCCGCCTGGGACGAGATGTTGACGATGGCCCCGCCATGCCCGCCTTCCTCGGCCGCCTGCGCATAGGCGCGGCAGCAGTTGAACGAGCCGTCGAGGTTCACCGACATGTTGCGCCGCCAGCCCGCATCGGTGGTGTCCAGCGCATTGCCCACGCCGCGGATCCCGGCGGCGTTGACCAGATGGTCCACCTTGCCGAACCGCACCCGCGCATCGCTGAACGCCTGCCCGACCTCTGCCGCATCGGCGACATCCGCGCCGAGCGCGATCAGCCCGCCGCCGCCGAAGGCGTCGATGGTGGCCTGCGCCGCCGCCTTGTCGAGATCGACCACCGCGACATTCGCGCCTTCCTGCGCCAGCCGCCGCACGGTCGCCGCGCCGATGCCGCTGCCGCCGCCGGTGACCAGAACCGTCTTGCCGTCAAATCTGCGCATTCCCTTTCCCCCGTTGATACTGCGGCGGCATCCGCCGGATGATGGAGCCCCGCCCCCTCAGCCCTTTTCCACGATCATCTTCACCAGCCTGTGCCGCTGGATCTTGCCCGTCGGCGTCATCGGCATTTCGGCAAGGATTTCCAGCTGTTCGGGCAGCTTGTAGGTCGCGATCTGCCCGGCGAGGAAGGCTGTGAAATCCGCAAGCGCGGGGCTGTGCCCCGGGCGGGGCACGATGCACAGGCAGTTGCGTTCCCCGAGCCGCGGATCCGGCAGGCCGATGACCGCGCAATGCAGGATGGCGGGATGGGTGTAGAGAAGTTCCTCGACCTCGCGCGGGTAGTATTTCTTGCCGCCGCGGTTGATCATCTCTTTCAGTCGCCCGGTGATGCGCAGGTTGCCGTCGGGGCCGATGGTGCCCAGATCGCCGCTGCGGAACCAGCCGTCCGGGGTGAAGGCTTCGGCATTCGCCTCGGGGCGGCGGTAATAGCCCAGTTGCGTGCCGGGGCCCTGGCTCTGGATTTCGCCGGTTTCGCCCGGGGGCAGGGCGCCGGTGCCGCCGGGGGGCGATATGCGCAGGCGCATTTCGGTGCCGCAGCGCCCGACCGATCCGGCGACCTTTTCGGGGTCGTCGCCGCGGCGGGTATAGGTGTGGTAGCCGCCGCATTCGAGCATGCCGTAAAGCTCGATCAGGTCGCCCGCGATGCGCTTGCGGAAGGTGCGGATGGTTTCCACCGGGCAGGAGGTGCCGCCCGAAATCACCGTGCGCAGCGAGGTGAGGTCGTATTTTTCCTGCCCCGGCAGGGCCAGCATCGCGACCAGCGAGGCGGGCGCGGTGGCGACATAGGTGACACGTTCGGCCTCGATCGCCCGCAGCGCGGCTTCGGCGGTGAACTTTTCCATGATCACCAGCCGGCAGCCCGCCAGCACCGTCTGCAACACCGACAGATAGCCCCAGTTGAGCGCGAGCGGCAGGTAGAGCAGCATCACCTCGTCCTCGCCCACGCCCATGTCCATGTTGAGCATCCGCGCGGGCCAGAGCGAGGTGTTGTGGTTGTGCGTCACGCCCTTGGGATTGCCGGTGGTGCCGGAGGTGAACATCATCCGCATCATCGCGTCGGGGTCGGTCCTGACCTCGGTGAACCCTTCGGGCCGCCCGGTGGCGGTGAGCACGGGGTCGAGCGCGACCGACCCCGCGCGCGGTTCGGCGCGCACGGTGCCCACGAAGGCAAGGCCGGGCAGGTCGGCCCGCAGGCTTTCCACCATGCCCAGATGGTCGAAACCCTTGTAGGCGCCGCAGGTGATCACGCCGCGGCAATCGGCGGTGCGCAGCACGTAGTCGAGTTCGCGGGCGCGGAAGTCGATGCTGACCGGCACGCCGATGGCGCCGATGCGTTCGATGGCGAAATAGGCGGGGACGAACTCGATCCAGTTCGGCAACTGCACCGCCACCACATCGCCCGGGCGGATGCCGTGCCGCGCCAGCAGGTCGGCCACGCGCAGGATCGCGTCTTCAAGCTCGCGATAGCTGAGCCGGTTCCGGCCGTCGCTGACGGCTTCGCGGTCGGGGTGGCGGGCGACGCGGGCGCGCAGCACATCGGCAAAGGTCTCGTCCGGCCAGATGCCGGCCGCGCGGTAGCGGGCCTGATCCTCGGGGCTTTGGCGCAGCATCACATCGGGAATATCCTGCATCTCGGCCTCCTCAGCCCGGCATGCCCAGAAGGGTCTTTGCCAGGATGTTGCGCTGTATTTCGTTCGAGCCCCCGTAAATGGTGGTGGGCCGCGACAGGAAATAATACCCGAGCGGATCGAACACCGCCCCCCCGATGGTGCTGGGGCCGAGCGTCACGCCATGTTCGCCCGCGGTCTCGATCATCACCTCGGAAATGCGCTGGTAAAGATCGGGGCCCCAGAGCTTGAGCACCGAGATCTCGGGGCCGAGCGCGCCGCCGGACTTGAGCGTTTCGGCAAAGCGGGCATAGGTCGCGGTCAGGTCGGCCACGTCGAGCGCGAGACGCGCATAGGTTTCGGCAAAGGCGGGTTCGCGAAAGACGCCCAGTTCGCGGGCCAGCGCCGCCAGCCGCTGCAATGCCATCTGCGCGAACTTGGGGCTGCCGTGGGTCAACCGCTCGAACCCCAGAAGCGCCTTGGCCATGGTCCAGCCGTCGTTGACGGCGCCGACGATATTGTCCTTGGGCACCCGCACGTCGTCGAAAAAGACCTCGCAGAATTCGGCATCGCCCGCCAGCGTCTCGATCGGGCGCACGGTGATGCCGGGCGTGTCCATCCGCGCCAGAAGAAAGCTGATCCCGCGCTGTTTCTTGGCCGCCGGGTCGGTGCGCACCAGCACGAAGATGTCGGTCGAATCCTGCGCCAGCGTCGTCCAGATCTTCTGCCCGTTGATCACCCAGTGATCGCCGTCCAGCACCGCCGAGGTGCGCAGCGAGGCCAGATCCGACCCCGCGCCGGGTTCGGAATAGCCCTGGCACCAGATGTCCTGCCCCGACAGGATCCGCGGCAGGTAGTGGGCCTTCTGCGCATCGGTGCCGAACCGCACCAGCAGCATGCCCAGCATGACGATGCCGATATCGGGGTGGCGCGCCACGCCCGCGCTGTCGAATTCGTCGTGATAGGCGAGCATCTTTTCGACGTTCAGCCCCATGCCGCCGTGTTCCACGGGCCATGCCGGGGCCAGCCATCCCTTTGCCGACAGTTTCAGCACCCAGTCCTTCGCCTCGTGCCAGCGCACGCGGCGGGCCTGGTCGATCAGATGGGGCGGGCATTCGGCGGCGATGAAGCCGCGCAGCATGCGGCGAAACTCGCCCTCGTCCATCGCGTTGTAATCCATGGTATTCGCGGTGGCCATCAGGCGACCCCCTCTGCATGCAGGTCGAACCAGCGCGCCCGGTGCGCGCGCGGATTGCCAAGCCAGGCTGCCCCGGCGAGCGCCCGGTTGACGTAAAGGCTGAGGTCGTATTCGGCGGTATAGCCGATCGCGCCGCTCATCTGGATGCATTCGCGGGCCACGGCCTGCGCCACCTCGCCGCAACGCGCCTTGGCGGCGCTGACCGCCGCCACGCGCGCGCCCGGCGCGGCGTCTGCGTCGTCGCAGACCGCCACCGCGCGCAAAAGCGCGGACCGCGCGATTTCGATCTGCACGAACAGCCCCACCGCGCGGTGTTGCAGCGCCTGAAAGGCGGCCAGCGGCTGGCCGAACTGCACCCGGGTCTTGAGATGGTCGAGCGTCATCTCGAAGGCGCGTTCCATCCCGCCCAGAAGCTCCGCCGCGACCGCCAGCCGCGCGGTATCGAGGATGTGGTCGAGCACCGCCGCGCCGGTCTCCGGCCCGGCGATCACCGCCTCGGGCCCGATTTCCACACCGTCGAGCGTGATGGTCGCCATCCGCGCGCCGTCCACCTGACGGGTCTCTGCCACCACCGCCGGTTTCGCGCCGACCCAGGCCAGCAGCACGCCCGCGCCGGTGTCGGCGGCGACCACATGGCCGCTGGATACATCCGCCAGCGGCACGAACAGTGCCTGCCCCGACAGGTGCCAGCCCGCGCCCGCCCGCACCGCGCGCGGCCCCACGGCCCCGGCGCCAAGGGCACCCGCGCGGCCCTGCCAGGCCAGCGTCGCAAACACCTCTCCGGCCATCAGGCCGGGCAGCACCGCATCGCGCAGATCCGCGTTGTCCCCCCGCGCCAGCGCCTGCATCGCCAGCAGCGGCACCGCCACCAGCGGTTCGGGCAGGGCGGCGCGCCCGGCCTCCTGATGCAGCGCGGCCAGATCGGCATGCGCCATCCCCAGGCCCCCGGCATCCTCGGGCAGCAGGACCGCGGTCCAGCCCAGATCCGCCATCTGCCGCCACCGCACGGGGCAAAAGCCCGGGTCGGCGGCCAGCGCGGTGCGAATCGCGGCAGGCGGGGCGGCGCGGCGGGCCAGATCGGTCACGCTGTCGCGCAACTGGCGGCGGTGGCCGGGGTCTTCCGGGGGGGCGAACATGGGGTGGAAACCTCCGGTCGTGGTTTGATCGCCCCCCTGTTACCCGCGGCGGGTGTATTTTGCAATGCAGAATGTGGTTCTGCATGACGTACCGCCGCCCGCCCCCTGCGGGAAACACAATCCCCGCGCATTCTGCCCTGCGGAAGCTTGGCCTCCCCGCCGTTCCGCGATACCCTCGCCCCGCAACCACAACAGG
>NZ_JAVKPH010000082.1:0-5142 GCF_031432425.1 Ruixingdingia sedimenti
TTGGAAATTGTCATCGTCAGTGCTCCCTTCAGGAAGCATGGACCGGTTCAGCGATACACAGAAGACAGGACACTCTCCTTTCGAGCAGCTGTTGAAGTTCATATGCGCGCCATTCGTTCCGGAAGGCGAGGACGCTGTCATGTGTGGACTGCACGTCGCGGCGCAGCTTCTCTAGCCGCTGACAGACTATCGCCGTTCCAGCGGCACTGACGCCGAGGCTCGCGATCGACCCTGCCAGAGTTGCCACCTGCAAACCCTGCATGGCACCCAGCATCGACTGCATCACATCGATACGACGCTTGATCTGTTCATTCTGGACGACGCTGATAGCGCCTGTGACCAAAGAACCTGCCGAGGTTACACCCGTCAAAGACGAGAGAACCGAGCCCAGCGGCTGAATGACTGAGAACGCGCCCGTTTCCTGCAGATGGGCCACAATGCCACCACCGTTCGCATTGATCAGCAGCGCTCCTCGGCGGATCAGCTTTCCCGCCTCCCACATTGCTTGCAGTTCTGGCGGGACGACAAACGAATAGGTCATGATGCGTTCTCGATACGCTGCTTGTATGCTTCATCAAGGCGACGCAGATGGCGGCTAAGGACAGACCCTTCCTCGCTATCGGTTGCGACAAGCAACCGCGTCACCGCATTCTGAACCAACTGTAGATAGGCCTGCCGCTTTCCACCTACCACTGAGGCAGCTGACCAGGCGAATACGGCAGCACCCACAGTAACAGCCAATGGGGCCGCGACAGCCGAGGCGGCTCCAAGACCAAGCATCCCAAGGAGTCCTGGGGACGCACGTGCCGCAACTGTCGCCACAGCGGCTGTGCCGCTGCCGCCAAGGGCCAGTTTGCTGAGATCCCTTCCGCTCCAGCCGGAATACCCGGTCAGGTCATCGTTGCCGGACGGGTTCGCCGTAAGGACATGTTCCAACTCGCTTGCAAGGTGCACTTCGGCCTGTTGAATTCCCGCGAGGATTTCAAGCTCAAGTGCCTTTCTTTGCGAGGATGTTTCCCAAATCAGTTCCTGCAGGGGCAGAGCGTCTATGCGCGTCCGCGCCAATTCTCGCAGTTCAGCATCCCTGCACTGGCAGAATTCACGAGCAGACCAGCGTTGCTCCTGCCACCAGTCGATAGCAGCTGCCTGTCGCAATGGGTCAACATTGTCCCGAACCGATTTCCGCCCGCCCCCTTCGTGGCCGACAGTACCAGCAGATCCGGATATCTCTTCACGCTCGGCCATTGCTTATCATTCACCTGATCGCCCTGAAGAAGCCGTCGGATTCTGTAGTGGGTTGGGATCCGACGGCCTGCAATCCATTCCTAAGAAAAACGCCGCTGGAGCGCCACACGATAACTGTAGGGTGCCACTTCCTCGACCGTCACCATGTCCCCGGCGCGAACGCCATGCCGTTCGAAGAACTCCCGGATCCAGCCACGCTTGCGGAAGAACTTCTTCTCGCCATCGAGGTCTGTCATGACAACGGCCGCTCCACCCCAGTCCACAGCAATTTCGCGCTGGGCGGCCGAGGCACGGTTTGATCCGCCGATCGCATCTGCCGGGAACTTCTCGAAGAACCCCCTGAGATATGGCTGTGGTTGATGTTGCCCTGCTTGATTTCGGTCGTGCCGATGTGGCGCCCGGCATGCTGGCGCGGGTTCGGGTCTGACGGCATCGATGCGGCCGCGGGCTCGTGGACAACCATCACGGTGTTGTGGTCGTCCTCGATCAGGTCGAAATCCTCGTCGTCCACAATCACAATCTGGCTCGTCGGAACCGAAGGCTGCATGCGAACGGGCTGAACGCCCTCGGCACGCAGGACCACTTCCGCCGCTGCGCGGGCATCCTCGCCTGCGTCATGATGCTCGAACACGAGGCCAAGGTGCTGCTTGAGGCTTGCGAGGCCATGGCCGCCGTTGCCCCGCAACTCCGGCCAGGCGGCGCGGGCGACGTGGACGCTGTCGCGCCAGTCCCACTCCGGGACGGGCAGGTCGCAGTTGCCACAGGCAGCGGCGACGGCGCTGCGATCAAAGCCAGAATGCTGATAGACCGTCGCCCCGTTCAGCGCATCCCGCAGGACCGGCAGCACCTCGGCAAACGTCGGGGCGCCCTGCACCGTGCGGGCACTGATCCCGTGAAGGTAGGTAAACACCCAGCGCTCCACCTGCGGGTCAACGTAAGTCACCCAGGTCTCGATGGAATTGTCGGGGCGCACACAGGCAACACCGATCTGGCAGATGCTGCCGCGGTCGTTGTTCGCCGTTTCGACGTCCAGAGCAAAGAAGCGGAACGGGCCCTTGGGAAAGGGCGTGACGCGCGTCTGCCGCGTGGCCGCGGGCTTCGGCGCTGGCGCCGCTACAGGAGCAACCATCGCGGAAAGGAAGCGCAGGCGCTGCCTTTCGATAGCCGCCTTTTCGCGGGCGCCCCAGCCAAGGCGGCGCAGCGTGGCTTCGACCAAATCGACCGGTTCGTCATAGGCCTGCATCCGGCGCCGGTTCCAGGCGATGGCAGGATCGGGCGCGAGGGAGAGCACCTCGGCCTCCAGCCGCGCGATGTCGGCGGTGTCGGGCAACGGAATCCAGACAGCGCGGCAGTGATCGACGACGAATTCGTTGCGCAGCGCCTTGGCGATGTCACCATCGGCCTTGGTCAAAGCATCCGTCCGGTCGCGCCACATCCGCCCGGTGTTGTACATGGCAGAAAAGTAATGGCTCATGCCTTCCGATCCGGTCCGATGGCGCCGGTGGATCCGCTCGTAGAAGGTCTGATCGGTGGAGCTGGTCGAGCCGATGTAACGCAAATCACCATGGTGATCGACGAGGCCGTAAAGGCCGCGTGCATCGCGCGGCGCCTGAACGGTCGGGCGGGGCGCCGCTTCGAGAAGGGCGGACAGAAGGTCTTCGGCAGAGAAACGCGTCATCATCAAACTCCGGATCACATCGACATCAACTGGCGGCGTTCGATGCGCTTCCAGTCGCGCCCCGACACAATGCCCCAGTTGCCCGCTTCGTTCGGACGGCGCCAGCGCGGCGTGGCCATCTTCTGCAAGGCAGCAAGAGCCTCGTCGAAGTTGTCATAAGGGCGGTCTTCGTCCTTCGCGCCGACCCTGAACACGCCACCCCGTGCGACGCCCGGGTGGAAATAGCTGCCGTCAGCGGCGACGGGGACGAAAACCACCTCGTCCGAGAAATCCGGGCTCGGCGCCTCGGGCACCACCTCATCGGGCTGCTGCCAGATAGAGGCAAAGAATTCCTTCCGCCCCTTCAGCCACGCGGCTGCGCTGACGGCCGTCACCCGCTGGCCGACCTTTTCCAGACCGCCATCGCCGCTGGACAGGATGTTCCGGATCCGGCCTTCCGTGACGCCGCCGAACAGGGCGAGCGACTGCAGGTCGACCTCGCCTGCGCCGGTATCGATGGCATGGCGCGAGAGGGCGAGATTGATGATCCGGGCAATCACGCCCTGCGGTTCCGGGTTCGCAGCCTGCCGAAACTGGTCAAGCTGCTGAGCCAGCGTTTCAACCCAAGGCTTGCGGGCATCGAACGGGATTTCGGCGGGAAGCACACCGTAGAGGCCGTAGATGCCCGCGTTGTCGATCAGCTTCGTGCCCGTCCAGTGCGGCGTCAGAACCGGGTCATAAGTCTCGAACGCCTCGCGCCAGGTCTCACCCTCGACATCGGGACCATGCAGCATGGCGAAAAGATGCGGCGCGACGTCCTCTGCGCCGAGGATCATCTCAATCACGCGGAAACGGGAGGCGAGAAGCTCGAGAAGTTCGGGTCCGTAGTCCCAGTTCTGCCGGTAGTCGATGTTATCGGCGCTGAAGTATCCGGCCAGTTCGCGGTGGAACCAGGTCTCGCGGCGCTGCTCGGCCGTCATGGTTTCGGGGGTCAGGGCGGGCATGTTCATGGTCTTGTCCTTCAAGCGTGCAGGCGGCGGATCATGGCGCGGAGGTTGTGGCGCGCACGGTGATCGGAGGGCGTAGATGCCGCGATTAGGAACCCTCTCTCGAAATGAAGAGCGTAGTGACGACCGCGCGGCTCGATGCCGAGCAAGTCAACACCTTCAGCACGACACAGCTGCTGATACTCTCTGACGACCTTGCGCATGAGGCAATCTCCGTGAAATCATATTTGTTGTCTCATATATATTCGCCGTTCCGCACCTTCGTCAACCACGTTATTTCACGCTTCACACATTTTGCCTCGACAACGCGATGGAGCCCAAGCGATGCCTCTGGCGAACTGTTTTTCCACGCATTTTCATGCACAAAGCCTTGCCGCGCCAAGCGGCAGAAAGCGGTGATGCGCGGTTTCACGCACCTGCCAGCCTTATCCACAGCTTCATTCGGACCACCCCCTTGCTCCGAATCGAAGCCCGCGGCACGGTGCACCCTTGAGGAGAGCAGCCCTCAACCAAAAGCATAACAGGTCTATCGGAACGGCATTCTGGCAGGGTCGAGGCGCTTTGGCGCCCCTAACGACGTTGTCACCGATCATGTTTTCCCCCGCGCCTTCACGACGCGGGCTGCAGGAGGTTTGAGCAAAGCCGATCCTCTGTCAGTAGGAGGATGTATTGATCATGGGCTTGCCGCCACGCGTCTATTTCACCGTTCACGAAGTCACCGCCCGCTGGGGCTGCAACATCGCCGATGTCGCCGGATGGGCTGATGCAGGCCGGTTCCGAATCCTAACTGGCATCCCTGCCGTCCGCTGCGGCGACGAGGTCGTAGCGGGCAAGGTGGTGCTGTCCCCGATGGAACTGCTGCCCCTGTTTCGTCGATGCGGGACGGGACCGACCGAAGGCGTCATGCGCCGCATCCAGCCCATGGGGCGCCAGGACTGGCTGCTGATCACCGATCCTGCGGGGGGCATTCCCGTCGCCGTGGCCGACATGCTGATCCTGGCCGAGGAGGTCCATGCCTTCGAGGAAGAGAACGAGATGGTCCGCCGAGTGACGAGCGGCCCCGGCGTAACGACGCCCTATGATTGGGAAGGCATGATGGTCGCCCTGATCCATCGCATCCACGAGCAGGGCCTTCCCGCGACGCAGGCAGAGCTGGTCGCCGAGATGCAGGACTGGTTCGCCGATCAGTCGGATGGCCGGAAGATCCCCGACAGCCGCAGCGTCCGGCGCAGG
>NZ_JAVKPH010000083.1:0-4976 GCF_031432425.1 Ruixingdingia sedimenti
GATGACCATCGCCTGCCTGCTGGCCAACACGCTGACCGCCTGCCACCGCGCCAACGGGCTGGCGGAGCCGGAGGGGTTGGCTGTCTAGGTCAAAGGTGACGCAGGGTCCACTTCACGGCCATGCCGGGTCGACACGGACTTGTGAAACAATATTGCGCAATGTTAAAGGGGCGGACGACGACCGCCGCCCGGCCTGGGGCGACAGCCATAAGGGGGACTGCCAGCGTGAAGATTGGTGCACCGAGAGAGATATACGAGGGCGAAAACCGGGTCGCGATGACACCCGATTCCGCCGTTCAGTTGATGAAGCTCGGCCATAGCTGCGCCATCGAGAGCGGCGCGGGCGTGAAGGCCGGGTTTTCGGACGCGGCCTATGCGGCCGTGGGCGTAGAGGTGGCGGCGGATGCGGCCGCGCTCTGGTCCGGGGTGGATGTGGTGGTCAAGGTCCGCCCGCCGGAACCCGCGGAACTGGCGCGGATGCGGCAGGGCCAGGTGCTGATCTCGTTCTTCTATCCGGCGCAGAACACCGAACTGCTGGAACAGGCGAAGGATCTGGGCGCCAATGTCATCGCGATGGACATGGTGCCGCGGATTTCGCGCGCGCAGAAGATGGACGCGCTGTCGTCCATGGCGAACATCGCCGGCTATCGCGCGGTGATCGAGGCGGGCAACAACTTCGGCCGTTTCTTCACCGGGCAGGTGACGGCGGCGGGCAAGGTGCCCCCGGCCAAGGTGCTGGTGGTGGGCGCGGGCGTGGCGGGGCTGGCGGCCATCGGCACCTCGACCAGCCTCGGCGCGATCACCTATGCCTTCGACGTGCGGCCCGAAGTGGCCGAGCAGATCGAATCGATGGGCGCGGAATTCGTCTACCTCGATTTCAGCGAACAGCAGACCGACGGTGCGGCGACGGGCGGCTATGCCGCGCCCTCGAGCCCCGAGTTCCGCGAGGCGCAGCTGAAGAGGTTCCGCGAACTGGCGCCCGAGATCGACATCGTCATCACCACCGCCCTGATCCCCGGCCGGCCTGCGCCGAAGCTCTGGACCGAGGACATGGTGGCGATGATGAAGCCGGGCTCGGTCATCGTGGATCTCGCGGCGGAACGCGGCGGCAACTGCGACCTGACGGTGCCGGACCAGAAGATCGTCACCGACAACGGCGTGACCATCGTCGGCTATACCGATTTCCCGAGCCGCATGGCCGCGCAGGCCAGCACGCTCTATTCCACCAACATCCGCCACATGCTGACGGACCTGACGCCGAAGAAGGATGGCGAGATCTTCCACAACATGGAGGATGACGTGATCCGCGGCGCGACGGTCACGTATGAGGGCGCCGTCACCTTCCCGCCGCCGCCGCCCAAGGTGGCCGCGATCGCGGCGCAGAAGCCGAAGGAAAAGCCGAAGGAACTGACCCCCGAGGAACGCCGCGCGCAGGAAGTCGCGGCGTTCAAGGCGCAGACGCGCAATCAGTTCACCCTTCTGGGGGTGAGCGGGGTGCTGCTGCTGCTGGTCGGCCTCGTCGCACCGGCGAGCTTCATGCAGCATTTCATCGTCTTCGTGCTGGCCTGTTTCGTCGGCTTCCAGGTGATCTGGAACGTCAGCCACAGCCTGCACACGCCGCTGATGGCGATCACGAACGCGATTTCGTCGATCATCATCCTGGGCGCGCTGTTGCAGATCGGGTCGGGGTCGTGGCTGGTGATCGTGCTGGCGGCGCTGTCGGTGTTCATGGCGGGCATCAACATCTTCGGGGGCTTCCTCGTCACCCGGCGCATGCTCGCCATGTTCCAGAAGTCGTAAGGAGAGGCGCGCAATGGAATACGGTTTCACCACTGCCGCCTATGTCGTCGCGGCTGTCCTGTTCATCCTGTCGCTCGGCGGCCTTTCGGGGCAGGAAAGCGCCAAGCGCGCCGTGTGGTACGGCATCGTCGGTATGGCGCTGGCCATCGTCGCCACGCTGATCGGCCCGGGTTCGGGCCTGTGGGTGGCGTCGCTGGTGCTGATCCTTGCGGGCGGCACCATCGGCTGGATCGTCGCGCAGCGCGTGCAGATGACCGAGATGCCGCAGCTTGTCGCCGCGATGCACAGCCTCGTCGGTCTGGCCGCGGTCTTCATCGGCTTCAACGCCGAGATCGAAATGGCGCGCATCGCCACCATGCTGGCCACGGCCGATGCCGACGGGCTGAACGCGCTCAAGGGTTTCGCGCTGAAGGTGTTCGAAAAGACGCCGGCGGAACTGTCGATCCTCAAGGTCGAGGTGTTCCTGGGCGTGTTCATCGGCGCCGTGACCTTCACCGGATCGGTCGTCGCCTATGGCAAGCTGGCGGGCAAGGTGGACGGCAAGGCCAAGAAGCTGCCGGGCGGCCATGTGCTGAACGCGGGCGCGGCAATCCTGTCGCTGGCGCTGCTGGTGGCCTATCTGAACGGCGCGGGCACCTGGACGCTGATCGCGATGACGCTGCTGGCGTTCTTCATCGGCTATCACCTGATCATGGGCATCGGCGGCGCCGACATGCCGGTGGTGGTGTCGATGCTGAACAGCTATTCGGGCTGGGCGGCGGCGGCGATCGGGTTTTCGCTGTCGAACGACCTCTTGATCGTGGTGGGTGCGCTGGTCGGATCTTCCGGTGCGATCCTGTCCTACATCATGTGCAAGGCGATGAACCGTTCGTTCATCAGCGTGATCCTCGGCGGCTTCGGCGGGACCACCGGCCCGGCGATGGAAGTGACCGGCGAACAGATCGCCATCGACGCCGATGGCGTGGCGGCGGCGCTGAACGATGCGGATTCGGTCATCATCGTGCCGGGCTACGGCATGGCGGTGGCACAGGCGCAGCAATCGGTGTCGGAACTGACCCGCAAGCTGCGCGCCAAGGGCAAGGACGTGCGTTTCGCCATCCACCCCGTCGCGGGCCGTCTGCCCGGCCACATGAACGTGCTGCTGGCCGAGGCGAAGGTGCCCTACGACATCGTGCTGGAGATGGACGAGATCAACGAGGACTTCCCGGAAACGGATGTGGTCATCGTCATCGGCTCGAACGACATCGTGAACCCGGCGGCGCAGGAAGACCCCAACAGCCCCATCGCCGGCATGCCGGTGCTGGAGGTCTGGAAGGCCAAGCAGGTGTTCGTCAGCAAGCGCGGCCAGGGTACCGGCTATTCCGGGATCGAGAATCCGTTGTTCTACAAGGACAACACGCGGATGTTCTACGGCGACGCCAAGAAATCGGTGGATCAGCTGCTGCCCATGCTGGATTGAGGCATCGCGCCACGGCATCGACGGCCCCGGGGGATCCCCCGGGGCCGTTTGCGTTCCGGGGTGGGGCATCCGTGCCACAATCGCATGGCATACCCCGGTATTCCGCGAGTTTTCTGGCCCGGCCGGGGCAGGGGCGCCTAACTGGCGCAAAACCCCGGATCAACGACGATGCTTCATCCCAACGACCACCCCCTGCGCTATGCGCTGGTGAACGAATTGCACGCCCGCCCCTTTCCGGCGCTGGCGGTGCCCTGTTCCGTCGCCCATGTCGCCTTCAAGGAACCGGCAGAGGCGCATAACCGCGACCGCGGGGCCGATCACGCCCATCTCTGCGCGCTGCTGGCCCGCCATGGCGTGGCCGCGCCCGAACCCGGGATCACGCATTTCTCCGGCGCCTTGGGGCGGGCGGAACTGAAATGGGAAAGCCATACCGAATTCGTGGCCTGTTCGGCCTTCACCCCGGGCCTGTCGCCGCGCCCCTTCGACCCGGCAGAGGCAGAGGTGCTGCCCGCCGACTGGCTGGCCGCGGCGCCGGGGCGGCGGCTCTGTTCCGTGCTGATCCGGGTGGAGGAGATGCCCGAGGACCCGGCCGGGATCGACGCGCGGCTGGATGCGTGGTTCGTGCCCGAAAGCCTGGCGGCGGCAGAGGTTCTGGGCGGGGCCGCGGTGGTGGCGGGGGATTTCCGCATCGACCCGGCGGGGCACATGCGATTCGCGGTTTTCGTCCGCCCCGGCACCGGCCCGCGGCGGTTGGGGCGGATCGTGCAATGGCTGTGCGAGATCGAGACCTATCGCGCGATGTCGATGCTGGGCCTCGGGCGGGCGCGCGAACTGGGGGCGCGGCTGAACGCGATCGACCCCGGGCTGACGGCGCTGGTCGGGCGTATCGATTCGGGCACATCGGCGGAGGACACGCTGCACGCGCTTTTGCGCATTTCGGCGGAGCTGGAGGCGCTGGCCGTCCGCTTTGCCTTTCGCGCCGGGGCGACGGGGGCCTATGAGGCCATCGTGCTGCAACGGATCGAGGTGCTGCGCGAGGCGCGCTTCGGCGGGCGGCAGACCTTCGGCGAGTTCATGCTGCGCCGCTATGACCCCGCGATGCGCACGGTCAAATCGGCCGAGGCGCGGCTGCGGCTGATGGTGGAACGTGCGGCGCGGGCGGCGGAACTGCTGCGCACGCGGGTGGATGTGGAACGCTCGGCCCAGAACCAGCGGCTTCTGGAAAGCATGGACCGCCGCGCGGATCTGCAACTGCGGCTGCAACACACGGTCGAGGGGCTGTCGGTGGTGGCGATCAGCTATTACGCCGTCAGCCTTGCGGGCTATGCGCTGCAACCGCTGGCGGACGGCATGGGGGTGCCGAAGGCCGGGCTGCTGGCGGTGCTGGTGCCGGTGACGGTGCTGGCGGTCTGGCTGATGGTCCGCCGGATTCGCCGCGCGATGCACTGACTCGAGGGTGATTCACGCCGATCCGGCGGGATTGGCCCCTGCCGGGGTAAACTATCCACAGAAACAACGGGTTATCCACAGGCCGGCCCGGTGCGGCGCTTGAGGGGCCGGAAATAAAATCGTTGTTTTTCAGTATGATGCAGAATTTCGTTGAGATCGTCGTTTTTCGCTCTTGCGCCTTTGATCGTGTAGGCCTAGATACCGCTTCACCGAGACGGACGGTGGTTCGGAACGGTAGCTGGAAGGCGGGTGCGGTTGAGATGCTGCT
>NZ_JAVKPH010000084.1:0-4233 GCF_031432425.1 Ruixingdingia sedimenti
CCGTCCCTGAAACTTGGGAAACCCCGTCTGCCGTTCACTCACTCTGACGGAAGTATCCTCAAGGGGGGAGGAGGGGCCGGGAGGGGGGAGAAGCCTCCCCGGCACTCAGAACAGGGGGAAGCCGCGGGGGATGGGGGAAGGCGGCCATCCCACAGCGCGCGGCACGCAGCAGCATCAGGCCGGGCTGCCGAAGACCGTGCGGCTGATCCGGCCGGCGATGTTGCGCAGTTCCGCCCCCATGCGCTCCAGTTCCGCCGGCGGCATCTGCCCGACGATCGCGATCCCCGTCAGCCCGTAGCGGCTGCGCCCCTCCGCGTCGGTGATGATGCTGGCGGCGGTCTCCAGGCCGTTGAACAGCTGGCAGCGGTCGAAGGCATAGCCATCCGCAAGTGCCCGCCGGACCTCCGCGCGGTAGGTGGCGAAATCCGGCGGCCGGTGCCAGTGGATCGGGGCGAAACGGGCCTGCAAATCGGGGGCCGGAAGGCCGGCGTGGGCGGCGTAGCAGCGCCCGACCGCCCCGGCGAAGGCCGGCAGGCGCGCGCCCATGCGCACGTCGATGCGGATCGTCTTGTCGCCGAAAGCCTTGTTGATCAATACGATACGTTCGTCATCGGTGATATGCCACAGGCAGAAGAGGCAGTTGTAGGCCTGCGCGAGCCGGGCCATCTGCCGGTTGATCTGGTCGATGGAACTGGCCCCGATCACCGGCGCCGCCAGATCCACCACCCCGAGGCCGAGCCGGTAGGTCTTGTCCAGCGGATCGAAATCCACCAGCGTTTCGGCGGCCAGCGTGCCCAGGATGTTGAAACAGGTGCTGGCGCTGACCCCGGTGGCGCGGGCGATCTGGTTGACCCCGAGGGGCGTGCCATGCGCCGCCACGCAGCGCAGGATGGCGACGGCATTGGCCACCGCGCCGACGGTCTTGCCCTTCCGGGTCGTGGTCTCGGTCATCTGCTGCCGGTTTCCGCCATCGTTCGCCCGGGGTTTTGCCTTGCATCGGGCGCTGCTTCGTGTGAATGATATTCTCCATAGAAAATGAGCGCAAGCTTTGCGGCCCCGTGCCGGCCCTGCCGGGGGCCGGAAAGGGGCCCGCCGGGGGGAGGAGCACGGGATGCAGACACGCAAACGCAGGGCCAGCCTCGCCGCGTTCGCGCGGATGATCGTGACCGCGCTCGGCCGCGGCGCGGTGCTGGCCTAGGCTGGCCGCACCCGCGACAGGCCGCGGCGAAGGAGGGGACGATGGATCTTCAACTGCGCGGCAAGCGGGTGCTTGTCACCGGTGCGTCGCAGGGCATCGGCGCGGGGCTGGCCGAGGTCTTTGCCGAGGAGGGCGCGGATCTGGTGCTGACCGCGCGCCGGGCCGGGGTGCTGGCGGAACTGGCGGCCCGGCTGTCGGCCGCGCATGGGGTGAAGGTCGAAACCGTCGCCGCCGACCTGTCCCGCCGCGATGGCGCCGCGGCGATCCTGTCCGCGGCGGGGGATGTGGACATCCTGGTCAACAACGCCGGCGCGATCCCGGGGGGCGATCTGTGGCAGGTCGATGCGGATGCCTGGCGCGCGGGGTGGGAGGTCAAGGTGATGGGTTTCATCGACCTTACCCGCCTTTACTATGCGCGGATGAAGGCGCAGGGGCATGGCGTCATCCTCAACAACATCGGCAACGGCGGCGAGAATTTCGATTTCCGCTATGTCGCGGGCAGCACCGGCAATGCCGCGCTGATGGCCTTCACCCGCGCCATCGGGGGCGCGAGCCTTGACGACAACATCCGCGTGGTGGGGGTGAACCCCGGCCCGGTGGCGACCGACCGCATCGTCAGGGTGATGAAGCTGCGGGCCAAGGAAAGCCTGGGGGACGAGGACCGCTATCCCGAACTGATGGCGAAATACCCCCTCGGCCGCGCCGCCAGCGTGCGCGAGATCGCGGATCTCTTCGCCTTCCTCGCCTCGCCGCGGTCGGCCTATACCTCGGGCACGATCGTCACCGTGGACGGCGGCATCACCGCGCGCCGGTCCATCGGGGGCTGAGGGCAGCCCCCTTGGGGACAGCGCCGGTCTGGCGAAGGGTCGGGCCGCCCCCTGCGGGACGGCCCGGGGGCCTTAGTGATGGGCGTGGCCGGGCGCGGTGATCCGCAGGCCGGGGGCCGGATAGGGCAGGGCATGGGCATCCTGCCCGGGGGCGGGGATTTCTGTCCAGGCGGCGGTGCCCTCGGTGCAGTCCTGCGTCACCGGGAAGTGGATGGTGCTGCCGGGTTCCAGCGCGTCGGTCAGCCGGGCGCGGAAGGTGAATTCGTCATACCAGTCGTCGGGCAGGGTGCCGCCGGACCAGACGATTTCCTTCACCCCTTCGGTGACGGGTTTGCCATGGTCGTCATAGCTGCGCGCATAGGCGCCGGTGGCGGTGGCGAGCGTCCAGCCCGGTTTCGGCATCGGCTTCACCGCGATGACGCCCTCGGGGATCTGCACCCGCACCGCCACCGTCGCCGCGCCGTCGCAGCCATGGCCGACGCGCAGGACGGCCTTGTAGGTGGTGCCCTGTGCGGCCTCCGGCGCCTCCAGCGTGACATGGGCGAGGGCGGCAGGGGCAAGGGGGGTGCTCAGCGCCATGAGGGCGAGCGTCTTCAGGATCTGTTTCATGATGTCGTTTCCTCGGGCATCGAAAATGGATCGGGATGCCCGTCCGATCCGGCGCCACAGGGGCGCGCGCGTGTATTTAGAGGTCTGCGGGTGTCAGGCGGCCGGGGGCGGCGCGCGCGGCTGCCCGTCATGGCCGGGCCGCAGCAGGGGGCGGCGTTCGGCGGCGGGCAGGGGGCGGAAGGGGGTGAAAGCCGCCGTGCGGGCCGGGGCGCCGCTATCCGCCTGCACCCCGTCCAGCGCCGGGGTGACGGGAAGGCATTTGGCCGCATGCGGCGGATCCTCGGCCGGGCGGTCGCCCGGCAGCATCTGCCCGTCGGGGGTCATCCAGACCGGCTGCGGCCCCTCTGCGGTGCAGAGCACGAGCGCGATCCCGCCCGCGCCCGCCTGCCGCATCATCCCCTGCGGCACCGTCCCCGACAGCACCAGCGCGCAGAACAGCACCAGCCGCAGCGTCAGCCGGCCAGCAGCCGAAAGGCCGGGCAGGGTGGCGTTCATGCGGGCGCGATGGGGCAAGGCCGATCCTCCGCCGCCCTGTCTAGGCCGCGCCCGCAGATCCCGCAAGAGGCCCGGGTCAGCCCATCCGTTCCGAGGCGTAGGAGCCCGGCGAGGCCGGGAACACCACCGTTTTCGTGCCGTTCAGGAACACGCGGCGGTGGATATGGGCATGGACGGCGCGGGCCAGAACCTGGCTTTCCACGTCGCGGCCAAGGCTCACGTAATCCTCGGCCGATTGGGCATGGGTCACGCGGATCGTGTCCTGTTCGATGATCGGGCCCTCGTCCAGATCGGCGGTGACGTAATGCGAGGTCGCGCCGATCAGTTTCACCCCCCGTTCGTAGGCCTGTTTGTAGGGATTGGCGCCCTTGAACGAGGGCAGGAAGGAATGGTGGATGTTGATGATCCGCCCCGGCATCCGGCGGCACAGGTCGTCCGACAGCACCTGCATGTAGCGCGCCAGCACCACCAGTTCGGCGCCCGTATCCTCGATCACCTGCATCAGCCGCGCCTCGGCCTCGGGCCGGGTGTCGCGGGTCGCGCGGATGTGGTGGAAGGGGATGTCGTGGTTCACCACCAGTTTCTGGTAATCCATGTGGTTCGAGATCACCGCCACGATGTCGATGGGCAGCGCGCCGATCCGCCAGCGGTAGAGCAGGTCGTTCAGGCAATGGCCGAAGCGGCTGACCATGATGGCGACCTTCATCCGGGCGGATTCGTCGTGCACGGCGCAGGTCATGGCGAAATCGCGCGCGGGACCGGCGAGCGCCGCGGTCAGATCGTCGCGGCCCGCGCCTTCCTCGGACACGAACCCCACCCGCATGAAGAAGCGGCCGGTTTCGGTATCGTCGAACTGGGCGCTGTCGGTGATGTTGCAGCCGTTCGCGGCAAGAACGGCCGAGACGGCGGCGACGATCCCGCGGGTGGAGGGGCAACTGACGGTCAGGCAATATCGGGTCATCGGGGTCTCCATTGCCGGGGCTGGCCCCGGGGTCATGTCGTGGGAAAGGGGGCGGTCAGGGGGTCGACCCCTCCGGCTCCGCCAGCCCGTTGGCGCGGTGGCAGGCGGTCAGCGTGTTGGCCAGCAGGCAGGCGATGGTCATC
>NZ_JAVKPH010000085.1:0-3052 GCF_031432425.1 Ruixingdingia sedimenti
TGAAAGCGGAGGGGCGCTATGCCGAAGATATCTACTGACCCGGGCCGCCACGCGCTGAACGGCCCGACCATGGGCACGCGCTGGTCGGCGCTTTTCCACGCCGATGCCGGGCTGGACCCCGCCCCGGTGCAGGCTGCCCTGCAAGCGGTCGTGACGGAGGTCGATGCCGCAATGTCGACATGGCAGCCCCACAGCGATTTGATGCGCCTGAACCGGGCGCCCACTGGCGCCTGGGTGGCCGTTCCTGCCGGCTTGGCCGAGGTGCTGAACCTCGGGCTGCGGATCTGTGCGGCATCGGGCGGTGCGTTCGATATCGGCATGGGCGATGCGGTGCGCGCCTGGGGTTTTGGCCCCGAGGAAGCCAGCGCTGAAGCCATCCGCTGGGCCATGGTAACCACGCGCCCGCCCGCGCATGAGGTGCTGGAGATCGACCGCGCGGCCGGGTTGGTCAGGAAACATGCACCCATCACGCTCGACCTGAACGGCATCGCCAAGGGCTACGGCGTCGACAGGTTGGCCGAAATGTTACGGGGCTTCGGCATCACCGGGTTCCTTGTTGGCATCGACGGCGAGATGCGAGCCTCCGGGCTGCGGCCCGACGGCATGCCCTGGACCGTCGCCGTCGAGGCGCCCGATCCCGAACGCCGCGCGCCCCATTCGGTCCTGATGCTGCAAGATGCCGCCGTCGCCACCTCGGGCGATTACCGGCATCATGTCACCGTTCAGGGCCAGCGCCTGTCGCATACGATGGACCCGGCGACGGGCGGCCCGCTGCGGTCGTCGCCGGCCTCGGTCACGGTCGTCACGGGCAGCTGCGCCGAAGCCGATGCCTGGGCAACCGCGCTGATGGTGCAGGGTCCGCAGGCGGGCGGCGAACTCGCCGCACGCCTTTCCCTCGATGCGCTGTTTCTGATGCGCGAGGCAGGCGGCATCCGGACCCATGCCGTCGGGGCGTTGTTCGACAGCCCGATGGTATCGGCGGCAGGCCGCGAGGGTCTGGTTTGTGCCTGAGGTCTGTCCATTCGTGCAATGGGTCTTTGCAGGTTTTGTCAATTCTCGTGCGAAAACGGACAGCCTATGTCTATCCCAAGCCCGGCGGCGTCTGTCGATGCCCGCCGCGGCCAGAACCACTTGGCAGATACAGGAGATCACTATGCGGACTGTAAAATCTTTCACCACCGTCGCTGTCGCTCTCGCCCTCGCGCTGGGGTCAGCTGGCATTGCCGCCGCGCAATCCCAGGGACATGACAGCCATGGCGCGGGGGCTATCGAGATCACGCTGAACGATGGCGCCAAATGGCAGGGCGATCAGAACATGATCACCGGCATGACCGCGATTCACGGAACCATGGCCGCGAACCTGACCGCGATCCACAACGGCACCCTGCCGGCCGATGCCGCGAATGGGGTCGCTGCCGATGTCCAGAAGCAGGTCGATTTCATGGTCGAGAACTGTGTGCTGGAACCCGAGGTAGACGAGCAGTTCCATATCGTCCTTGGTGAGGTGATGACCGGCATCTCGGCATTGGAGGCCGGCGAGGTCGAGACTGGCGCGGTGACGATCGTTCAGGCGTTGAACGCCTATGGCGAGCATTTCGAGCATCCGGGCTGGCAGAATTTCAACTGAGGCCTATTTGCGCAAGTCAGAAAGGGGCCGGACCGGCAGAGGCGTCATGCCCCTGCCGGTATCGCCTTGCATGGGCAGCGCCCCTCCAGCAGATCGGCATCGGCGGCCAGGGCTGCGGCCATGAAATCCACGAAGATGCGAATGCGCGCGGTGTGGCGCAGGTCTTCATGGGTCAGCACCCAGAGATCCAGCATGAAATCCTCGGGCAATGCGGCGGCGCGAATCAGTGCGGGGTCGCAATCGGCAACCACGCAGGGCAGGGCTGCAACACCGATCCCCGCTTGCGCCGCGGCATGGGCGGCGATGATCGAGTTCGTCCGGTAAACCTGCCGCATTTGCGGCCACCAGCGCGCCAGACTGCGGCTGAGCGGACCATGGGCCGCGCCGTAGCTGATCCAGTCGCCATCGGCCGGGTCGCTCAGCCCTCGCGCATGAAGGCCGGGCGCTGCATAGATAGCGAAGGCCAACCGCCCGACCCGCCGTCCGACCAGTGTTTCCTGCCCCGGATTGCCAAGCCGCAACGCGACATCGGCTTCGCGCCGTGTCAGGTCGAGCACGGTATCGGCTACGACCACCTCGATCTCGATCCCCGGCCATTCCGCCCGGAACGCCGCGATATGCCGCGGAAGAACCCCGACGGCCAACAGGTCGGTCGCGGTGATACGGATCATCCCGCTTGGCCGCTGATCCTGCCCGGTGACCTTCAGCGCCAGCGCCGCAACCTCCTCCTCGATGCAGGTGACAGAATCGCGCATCTCTTCGCCGGCGGCCGTCAGGGCATAGCCGCCGGGCAGCCGGTCAAAAAGTCGTACACCCATCCGCTGCTCGAAAGCGCCGATGCGACGAAAAACGGTTGAATGGGTCACGCCAAGCACCCGTGCCGCGCCCGAAAGCGATCCCGCTCGGGCTACGGCAAGAAACAATCGCAGATCGTCCCAGTCCTGCGCCTGTGTATTCATGCAAGGTCTCCGTGCCGATTTGAATAATGTTGATCCTGAGAGGACAGAACATATTGAATCGGCAGGCAATAATGAGGTAGCTGCGGTGAACTAGACATGACCAGAATCGCCCTGTGCAGTGTCGAGCTCCCCTGTTTGTCCTGCGTCGCTCAACTTGAGGAGGAGAATGTCTTAAAACTCTTCGGCACGTGGTTATAAGCTGATTCTATTATGCGCCAACCGCAGCAGGAATCCCTTCAAAGGTTTTAGGATGGTCTGCCCAAGTTTCGCGGCTCTGTTGCACAAATCGCGTGAGGGATTCATCTCGTGAATCCAGCGTGGTAGCTTGACTGCATGAGCAGACCGACACCCCCGATCTACAAGACCAGGAACTGGCCCGCCTATAACCAAGCGCTCAAGCGCCGCGGCTCTCTGACGATCTGGTTCGACCCCGCCATGACGTGGAAGGCCGCGCCGACTGGCAAGC
>NZ_JAVKPH010000086.1:0-2913 GCF_031432425.1 Ruixingdingia sedimenti
CCATCACGGAAGTCACAGGATAAGTCTGTCCGGGGAAAGGGGAACTCCGGCCCTCAGCCGATTTGTGCAACAGAGCCGGCTACAACGGCACGATGTCCTTCTCTAGCTTCTCTAGCGCCACGATCAATGGCGTTCCCGGCTTTACGGTTGGCGATTTCGATGTCGTTGGTTTCGAGGTGATCTACGGCAACAGCACGCGAGACAACTTTTTCTCCTTGTCTTCGTTGATCAATGCCGTGACCGTTCATGGCGGCTCGGGGAACGACTACTTTTCGGCCTCGCTCCAGGGGCGAGGCGGTTATACGCCTGATGTGCTTTATGGTTATGGCGGCGATGACACCTTCAACGTCAGGCCCTTGGATCGTGCCTACGGGGGCGATGGGAACGATACGTTCAGCCTTTATGCTACCAGCGGGGACTTGCGCGGTGGCCTCGTCGACGGTGGTAGCGGCATCGATACCTTGGATCTGTCGTACGGTTGGAAGGTCGATCTTGGACGGGGTGTGGCAGATTGGCTTTTCTCAGAGGAACTGAATGTCTATGCGGTTTCCAATGTGGAGAACGTGATCGTGTACGCTTGGAACGATCATTTCAGTTCCGTGATCGGGGACGAGAACGCCAATACATTCAGTGTCAATCCGCGGTACGATGATGGTTCGGTAGGGGTTCGCTTCGAGGGGATGGGCGGGAACGATCTTCTCACCGGCAGTTTCGCCGGGGACGAACTCCATGGCGGCGCCGGGGCGGACACGCTCAGCGGTCTGGAGGGCAACGACCTGCTGCACGGCGGGGCGGGCAACGACCATCTGTCTGGCGGTATCGGCCGGGACAGTCTTCTCGGTGGTGCGGGGAACGATTCCCTTGAAGGGGGGAACGGTAACGACACGCTCGACGGGGGTAACGGCAACGACTGGATCGACGGTGGCGCGGGGTTAGACCTGCTGCGTGGGGGGGCGGGCGACGACACGCTCCTGGGCGGGATCGGCGATGATACGCTCATTGGTGGCCAGGGTCGGGATTCTCTCGACGGGGGCGTGGGCAACGACCTGCTCGAAGGCAGGGCTGGCAACGACCTGCTGCTTGGCGATGCCGGGGATGACTCGCTTCTGGGTGGTGCAGGCGATGACACGCTGCTGGGCGGTGCGGACAACGACCAACTGGAAGGCGGGGCCGGTGATGATCTGCTGAACGGAGGGGCGGGGGACGACCAGCTTGCTGGCGGTACCGGCCATGATGTCCTCTTCGGCGAGGACGGCGATGACCTGCTGCGCGGGGTCCAGGGCAACGACACGCTGGACGGCGGCGCCGGGAATGACACGCTGGAGGGTGGGCCGGGCGACGACTTGCTGGAGGGCGGCGCCGGTGACGACCTGCTGCTGGGCGGTCAGGGCAACGATCTGATGCTGGGCGGCGAGGGTCACGACACGATGGAGGGCGGCGCCGGGGCCGACCGCATGGACGGCGGCGGCGGCAACGACCTGATGCTGGGCGCCGAGGGCCACGACACGATGGACGGCGGCGCCGGGGCCGACCGGATGGACGGCGGGGCGGGCGACGACTCGATGACCGGCGGCGGCGGCAACGACTGGATCGCAGGCGGCACGGGCAACGACTTTGCCGATGGCGGCGACGGCAACGATACCGTGTTCGGCAGTACCGGAGACGACACGCTGCGCGGCGGCAACGGCAATGACACGCTGAACGGCGAGGACGGCGACGACCGGCTGGAAGGCGGGGCGGGTAACGACCTTTTGAGCGGCGGCGCAGGCGACGACCTGCTTCTGGGCGGCGAGGGCGATGACACGCTGATCGGCGGACGGGGAGCCGATACCCTCACCGGCGGCGCGGGCAACGATACCTTCCTGTTCCGCGGCCTTGCCGACAGCCGCGGGGAACAAAACGACACGATTACCGACTTCACCAGCGGGCAGGACCGCATCGACCTCTCCGCCATCGATGCACGGGCCGATGTGGAGGGGGATCAGGCCTTCGTGTTTATCGGAGAGGCGGCCTTCAGCACAGCGGGACAACTGCGGGTGTCGCAAGTTGCTGCCGGCTGGCTGGTGGAGGGCGATGTGAACGGGGACGGGCAGGTCGACTTCGGGTTGCTGGTTCAAGGCACCGTCACGCTCACGGCGGGGGACTTCATCTTGTAGGGGCGCGCTGCCAAAACCGAGCAAACTCCTCCATCTGCATAGGAAGCAGACCAGGAGCTCATGATGTTCAGAATGCTTGTGGCCCTCGGCGTTGCCGGGGGTCTTCTTTTTGCGCCCTACCTGTCGCTGGCGGTGCTGGTGGCGGCGGTGATCCCCCGGGGCTGGATCTTCGCGCTGTTCGCCCTGCTGGTGCAGGGCCGGTAGCGAGGCAGGGAACTCCGGTTTCCATCTAACCGGCTGAACCCAATCACAAAATCAACCAAACTCTCAGACCTGGGGCAAAGGCCCCAGAAGGAGGACTCATGTCTGTGCGTATCCAGTACGCCTATCTCAAGCAGCAGTGTTGGCTGTATCGGCGGAACTACCCCAAGGACCTGCAACCCGTGCTGGGGCAGGCGTTCAAGCAGTCGCTGAAGACCGGGGACGCCCGGGTGGCGAAGGCGCGGGCCAGCGAGGTCAATGCCCGGTATGAGGAGATCATAGCCAAGGCCCGGGCCGGGCAGGCGGTCGGGAAGCCGGTGCCGGTGATGGTCACCCCTCCGGTGTTTGCCCCGGTGGTGGTGGTCGGGCGCAAGACGGTGGCGGACCTGGCCAAGGCCTACCTGAACCGCCGGTCGAACGAGTTGCAACACGGGGGCTTCAAGTCGGTGCGGTTCTCGGTCGGGCTGTTCGTCTCGGTCTGAACCGCGCCGGGTTTGCCGGAGGCTGATTTCGGTTAGTTACGCGGCCATGGCGTCAGTTTCCAGAGCGGCGTAGA
>NZ_JAVKPH010000087.1:0-2792 GCF_031432425.1 Ruixingdingia sedimenti
CCTTCCAGAGCCGCCGCCATCCGGGCGAAATCCGCACGGGTGAACATGGCGCGGCCATAGTCGTCCTCGCAGCCCCAGTAGGGCGGGTCTAGGTAGAACAGGGTGCCATCGGCATCGTAGCGGGGGATGAACTCGGCCCAGTCGAGGCACTCGATCACGACGCCGGAGAGGCGGCTGTGCAGATCCTCCAGCATCGGCTCCAGCGTGGTCAGGTTGAAGCGGCCCGGCCGGGCCTTGTCCACGCCGAAACTCCTGCCCGAGACCTTGCCGCCGAAGGCCGTGCGCTGGAGGTAGAGGAAGCGCGCAGCACGTTCCAGGTCGGTCAGCGTGTCGGGTGGCACCGCAACCAGGCGCTCGAACTCGGCCCGCGTGGTCAGGCCGAAGCGCAGCACGTCCAGGAACTGGATGTAGTGGCGCTGGAGGATGCGGAAGAGGTTGGCGATATCGCGGCTGCGGTCGTTGATCACCTCCGCCTTGGGGCGCATCGAACGGCGCAGGAAGATGCCGCCCATGCCCACGAAAGGCTCGGCATAGGTGACGTGCGGGGTGGCGTCGATCAGGCTGCAGATGCGCTTGGCGAGGTTGCGCTTGCCGCCGAGCCAAGGGGCGGCGGGCGCTGTCGGGGTAATGGGGGTCAGCAAGGAAGGATCCTGTGGTTCGCAGCGTTCAGTCGGAACTTAACAGGAACATTTGCGGCTGTCAGTTGTCAGGATCGGTGTGTGTCGCCGCGTAGTCCGGTGGTATCGGCCCCGGCCAAGGATGGTCGAGGACGTGTCGCCGGAATTCATCAGGCGGCAGCGCGGCCTGCAGGATGGCCATCGCATCGCCCAGGTGCGCCTGCCACATCTTGGCCCCCTGAAAGCGCATGTCCTCGGGCAGGCCCTTGGTTCGGCAGAGTGCGCGGGCTGCGAGTTCGAGTGGGGTCTTGGGCTTGCGTGGGGGCATCTATGGCTCACTCCTCGGGAGGATTGGTTCCACGGGCAGCGGGTGTTGCAGCGACAGCGTCCCGGATTGCCTCCAACGCCGATATGATCCTGTTGAGCGCGAGAAACAGCACCCCCGAGACCGCAACCGAGACACTCAGGAGTGCGCGTGGCAGGTCTTCCTGGGCCAGAGCGGCCAGAATACCGACACCAGCAATGAAGAACGCTGCCCAGGCCAATGCGACCAAGGCCCACATTCCTCCGCCCTTGGCATTGACAGAGTTGGATCGCTCCGGCGGTGTCGGATCCCCGCGATCCTGGGCGGTTGCCCTGACAGTCTGAAAGCAGGCTTTGCAGTACCTTCCATCCCAAAGCCCCGACCACGAGACGGTCTTACCACAGCGTTCACAAGTGGCCATTGTAGTTGCCCTGTCTAGAATTTGCTGACGGCGGCGTAGACCCGCCCGATGACGCGCAGTTGCTGGAGATCAGCAGCATCAAGGGTCTCCGGGCCGTATGCAGGATTGTCGGAAATTAGGTCGATCTTACCATCGAGCCGACGTCGGACACGCTTCACCAGCAGATCATTCTCAACCGCAATCACATAGATGTAGCCGTTTTGGATCTCGGTCTTCGAGGTGTCCACCAGCATCGGGGATCCGTTCATGATTGTCGGTTCCATGCTATCGCCCTGGGCCGGCAGAATCATCGCTGCATCTGCGCGAACACCGATATCTGCAAGCCAATGGCGCTCGAATGCCACCCGTGTCGTCGGTGCCTCGCTGGTCGCCATCGCGCCTGGGCCCGCTGACGGGCGGACCTCATCATAACGAGGGATCGTAAGCATTCCCGGCTGATCAAAATCGTCCACACCAGCGGTAGGCGCCCGCGGCGTTCCCGTGGATGAGGCATCGAACATGACGCCTTCGCCCGAGAGGAGCCATTCGATCGACGCGCCAGTGGCGTGGCAGATTTCCGCTATGGATGATGCTCGGGGCTCCGTCTTGTCATTGGCCCAGTCTGATAAAGTTCTTCTAGATATATCAGTAAGATACGGGGAAAGAGCATCTAGGCCGCCTATGCGGTCAGCTGCTGCCTTGATCCGTTGCCCCAAGCCGTTCATGCGCCAGTAGAGCAGATTTCTTCTATGTAGCAGTTTTCTGTTGCCACATAGCAGAAATCTGCTATCCCTTCTCTTGTGCGGCGGGCTTACGCCTTCCGCCTATGTGAAACCAACCGCCACAAAAAGCAGGCGTTGCACCGCCTGCCCCCTGTAGGAGGCCGAAATGACGAAGAAGCAGCCGGTGATGGACTGGCAGGCCATCAAGGCCGAGATCCACCGCCGCGGCATGACCCTGACCGAGCTGTCCAGGCGGGCAGGTCTGCATCCCTCCGTCTGCCGGAAGGTGCCCACCGTCACGCACTACAGCGCCCAATCGGCCATCGCCGAATTCATCGACCAGAAGCCGCAAGACCTCTGGCCCGACCGCTATCCCCGCAAGAGGGCCTCGATCCTCGATACCGCGAAGTATCCGCCGGTGGCGAGTCAAAAAGCGGCCTTGGCCGCTGACGGCAAGGTGGCGGCATGAGCGCGATCCTGTCCAGAGAGGCGCCCGAGTTTGACCTGTCGGCCAAGGGCTTCCGGGCGGCGGCGGGCGATCTGGGCGAGGTGATCGCCCTGATGGCCGGCGGCATCCGCCCCGATCCGGAGACGCTGTCGCGCCTGTGCGACTCGATGCGCAGCCTGCAAGGGCTTCTGGTCGATCTGGCCGAGGTCGAGGCCGAGGTTGAACTGATGCGCCGGGGCGAGATCCAGATCCTGCCGGTCCTGGGAGAGATCGCATGACGCCCGCGATGGACCTCGACACC
>NZ_JAVKPH010000088.1:0-2520 GCF_031432425.1 Ruixingdingia sedimenti
TAGAAAATCGCGCAGATGCCATGGGTCGAGCACGATCGGCGCAGGGCCTCCGTCACCGCAATGACGTTTTCCTTCCGCGAAACCGCATATCCGACGCATTTGCGCGTGGCGACATCCAGCACCGAGGTGATTTCCGGGCGCATCGGGCGGCGCGAGACGGGATCCGCGACCTCGGCATCGAACGTCTTGCCGTCGGCCGTGTAGATGGTGGTAGGCCACATGTCCTCGGTCGTGCGGGTGACATAGGCCATGCGGGACCGCAGCGTCAGCAGCCCCTCCCGCCCGACGTACTTGTCCAGGCCCTTGATCTTGTGTTTCAGGATATGGCGCACCTGATCGAGCGTGACCGTCATCGGCTGCGCGCCCTGACGCGCCGCAACCGCATCGGTGTAATCCCTGTAGGCTTCCGGGATGCTTGGCTTGCCGGGCAGCGCCCAGAACTTCAGGAAATCATAGAAGCCGGCGGGAATGGCCTCTTCCTGCTTCGGCGGGATCGGCGCCAGGGCAAGCACCCCACGTTCATCGCGCGCCTTGAACCAGCGCCGGAGCGTCCGTTCCGAAATGACCTCTGTCGACCGCCGGTCATTCGCGTCGGCCAGACGTTCCGGCGAAACCTGAAACCCGTCAGGGGCTGTCAGTTTCAGCGCGACCCCGAGGCTCGCGATATCCCGCTCGCTCAGGGGTTCCCCGGTATCGCGGCGTTGTTCGACTGCCTGACGCTCGGCATAGGCCGCCTGCGCGTCGATGAACCGGGCGATGGCCCAAGCGCGCGGCTGGCCCTGGGCGATGGCGTAGCCCTCGATCGCCAACAGGATTTCAGCCCGGGCTTCCATGACCTTGCGGGCATGCGCCGGCAGCGCCGCCGCGCGAACCGCAGCCAACTGGCGTCGGTCGGCCTCGGCGGCCGCATCATGCCGCGTCAGCATGACCTGCCGCATGTCGCGGGCGGCGATGGTGGCGATCATCGGCTCGGGCAGCAGCGTGAAATGGTACTCCAGCCCGCCGCCGCGACCGGCGCGCTTGCGGCAAAGATTGGGGCCGAGGCCGTTCCAGCCATCACGCTCCGCCACCATGTTCACGCCGCGCTTGGTGGAGGGAAACGTCGTGATCCCACGCTGGCGCGCGATATCCGCCAGTTCCTGCGCCGTGAAGAATTCCTGTGCGTTCAGCGCCATGTTCATCTGCGGGCCCTCCTGCGGGCCGAAAGAACCTGCCTGCGGGCCTGCATCTCCTCGATGTGATCCTCCAGGAGGCGCTCCTCGATCAGGTCGGCATACTCCGCCTCGATCACCGTCAGGCCAAACTCGCCCGGCACGAAGCCGAGCAGGTCGCGGGCGCCGGTGGCGTGGACGAGGGCGATGAAGGCGTCGAAGGGGATGCGATGCTCCTCCGACGCCTCCGAGGCCCATTTGTGCAGCATCGCCTCGCTGATCGACCGGCCCAGATACAGGCCCATCTCCCGCGCCACCTCGGCCCGGCTCAGCCCGCGCTCCTCGCGCGCGTCGCGCAATGCCTGGGACACCAGCCGGGCGATCTTGTTGTCGAGCCGCCCGCGACCGATGACATCGGCGCTGTAGCCGACAGCCACACGCGGCGGCTGCCAGTCGAACAGATCCTTCGTCAGAGGGTCGCGGCGGCGGGCCATCAGATGCGCCCCAGACGCTGGAGGGCAGCGATCATGCGATCGGCCTGTTCAGCCACCACCCGGTCAAAAACCGGGTCTGGCAGCGCGGTCAGGGTGGCGCGGATCGTGCTGATGCGCTTCTCCTCGGCCGAGGGCTGCACCCCGCCGGCCAGATAGGCCAGCGCCGATGCCACGTTGACGATCTCGGGATGTTCCTCGCCCAGGATGAGGTCCACGACCTTCACCTGATCGTTGATCTTCAGTTCCGACAGCGCCTTCAGCTCGGTCTGCTTGTCGGCCAGCGGCGAGCCGTGCAGACGGCGGCGCAGGGGTGGGTAGAGGTCCGACCAGATTTTAACGGCAAGGCGGATACTGCGCGCAGAAAGGCCAACCTTCTCAGCCACCACCTCAGAGAAGCCGAAGATTTGGACCTCATCTCCGGCAAGTGGCAAACTTTGCCACTTGCCACCTATGCGCCGGTTTCCGCGGTCCCCGCCATGCTTCGCCTGCGGATACTTCCGCTCGTGGATCTGCTTCAGGTCATAGAGGTGGTGGCAGCGATCGAGCGCCGTGAGGTCGTAGCGGCCGAGGTTCTCGACGACCTCTTCGAGCCGGGCCTCGTCATCCGAGGCGGCGGCGGACAGGAAGGCCGGGATCGCCTCGCGCCCCATCATGCGGAACGCCTCGACCCGGTGCAGTCCGGCAACGAGGCGATAGCGCCGGAACTCGCCCTCGACGGGGCGAACGATGATCGGATGCAGCAAGCCCTGTGCATCGATCAGGGCGGCGAGGGCCTCGGCCCAGGCAGGCTCGAGGCCACGGGCGCGGTCGGAACCCACCTCGATCGAGGCGAGCGGGATCTCGTGGAGATCGGGCATTGTCATTCTGGGTGCCTG
>NZ_JAVKPH010000089.1:0-2508 GCF_031432425.1 Ruixingdingia sedimenti
CAGGCACCCAGAATGACAATGCCCGATCTCCACGAGATCCCGCTCGCCTCGATCGAGGTGGGTTCCGACCGCGCCCGCAGCCTTGAACCGGCCTGGGCCGAGGCCCTTGCGGCCCTGATCGACGCGCAGGGCCTGCTGCATCCCGTCATCGTCCGCCCTGTCGAGGGACAATTCCGGCGCTATCGGCTGGTCGCGGGCCTGCACCGGGTCGAGGCTTTCCGCCTGCTCGGGCGCGAAACCATCCCGGCGTTGCTGTCCTCGGCGGCGTCGGATGACGAGGCGCGGCTCGAAGAGGTGATGGAGAACCTCGGCCGCTACGACCTAACGGCGCTGGACCGCTGCCATCACCTCTATGACCTGAAGCAGGTCCACGAGCGGAAGTATCCGCAGTCGAAGCATGGAGGTGATCGCAGATCGATCAAAGTGCAAACTTTGCACTTTGATCCTTCGGCACCGGAGATCTTCGGCTTCGCGGAGGCTGTTGCCGAGAAAATCGGCCTCTCCAAACGCACGATCTTCGCGGCGGTCAAGATCTGGGCGAACCTTTACCCACCCCTGCGCCGCCGCCTGCATGGCTCGGCGCTGGCCGACAAGCAGACCGAGCTGAAGGCGCTGTCCGAGCTCGGGATCAACGACCAGGTGAAGGTCGTGGACCTGATCCTGGGCGAGGATCATCCAGAGATCGTCAACGTGGCCGGGGCGCTGGCCTATCTGGCCGGAGGCGTACAGCCCACGGCCGAGGAAAAGCGCTTCACCGCGATCCGCGACACCCTGACCGCGCTGCCGGATCCGGTCTTTGACCGGGTGGTGGCTGAACAGGCGGATCGCATGATCGCCGCCCTGCAACGCCTGGGGCGCATCTGATGGCCCGCCACCGCGACCCCCTGACGAAGGATCTGTTCGACTGGCAGCCGCCCCGCGTGGCTGTCGGCTACAGCGCCGATGTCATCGGGCGCGGGCGGCTCGACAACAAGATTGCCCGGCTCGTGTCCCAGGCGCTGCGCGATGCGCGCGAGGATCGGGGGCTGACCCGGGCAGAGGTGGCGCAGGAAATGGGCCAGTATCTGGGCCGGCCGATCAGCGAGGCGATGCTCCACAAATGGGCGTCCGAGGCCGCGGAGGAGCATCGCATCCCCCTCGACGCCTTCATCGCCCTTGTCCACGCCACCGGCGCCCGCGACCTGCTCGGCTTCGTGCCGGGCGAGTTCGGGCTGACGGTGATCGAGGCGGAATATGCCGACCTGATCGAGGAACGTCTCCTGGAGGATCACATCGAGGAGATGCAGGCCCGCAGGCAGGTGCTGGCTGCCCGCCGGAGGGCGCGTCGATGAACATGGCGCGGGCCACGCAGGAATTCTTCACCGCGCAGGAGCTGGCGGACATCGCCAAGGCGCGGGGGATCACGACGTTCCCGAATACCAAGCGCAATGTGAACAAATGGGCAGAGCGCGAAGGTTGGAACGGTCTCGGCCCCCACCGTTGCCGCAAGCGCGCCGGTCGCGGCGGCGGGCTGGAATATCATTTCACGCTGCTGCCCGAACCGATGATCGCGACAATCTTCGCCCGCGACATGCGTCAGGTGATGCTCACGCGCCATGACGCTGCCGCAGAAGCTGATCGTCGCCAGTTGGCTGCGGTTCGCGTGGCTGCGCTGCCTGCACATGCCCGCAAGGTGATGGAGGCGCGCGCAGAGATCCTTCTGGCGATCGAGGGATATGCGATCGCCAGTGGCCATCCCCGCTCCTGGGCCACGGCCCGGTTCATGGAGGCGCAGGCAGCTTATGCCGATCGTCAGCAAATCGAGCGCCGCCGCGATAACGGGGAGCCGCTGAGCGAGCGGGAGATCGCAAGCCTCGGGTCCGCGCTGAAACTGACGGCCCCTGACGGGTTTCAGCTAGCACCGGCCTGCCTGGCCAATGCGAACGATCGACGGTCGGCGGCGATCATTTCGGAACGGACCCTCCGGCGCTGGTTCAAGGCGCGCGATGAACGCGGGGCGCTTGCCCTCGCGCCGACCCCGCCGAAGCAGGAAGAGGCCATTCCCGCCGGCTTCTATGATTTCCTGAAGTTCTGGGCGTTGCCCGGCAAGCCGAGCGTGCCCGAAGCCTACAAAGACTACACCGATGCGGTTGCCCTGCGCCAGGGCGCGCAGCCGATGACGGTCACGCTCGATCAGGTGCGTCACACCCTGAAACACAAGATCAAGGGGCTGGACAAGTACGTCGGGCGCGAGGGTCTGCTGACGCTTCGGTCGCGCATGGCCTATGTCACGCGAACGACCGAGGACATGTGGCCGACCACCATCTACACGGCCGACGGCAAGACATTCGACGCCGAGGTTGCGGATCCCGTATCGCGCCGCCCGATGCGGCCGGAAATCACCTCGGTGCTGGATGTCGCCACGCGCAAATGTGTCGGGTATGCGGTCAGCCGGAAGGAAAACGTCATTGCGGTGACGGAGGCCCTGCGCCGATCGTGCTCGACCCATGGCATCTGCGCGATTTTCTA
>NZ_JAVKPH010000009.1:0-145908 GCF_031432425.1 Ruixingdingia sedimenti
GCGCCTGCCCCGGCGGGCGAGAAGCGCCCGCCATGGGCGGGGCGGGCGCTGGCCGGGGGCTTCGGGCCCCCGGCCGGACAAGCGGGACCGGCAGGATATGGCGAAGGCACGCGCCTTCGCCAGCCATAGCGGCGGTCTATCCGTCCTGCGCCAGCCCCTTCTGCGTCAACGGGCAGGGCACACCATCGTAGAACCGCGCCAGCAGCGCCTCCATGCGCCCCGTCACCTCCGCATCCCCTGCCGCCGCGAACAGCGTCGCGCAGGACCGCAGCTTCATCGCGTCGGTGGGCCCGAGGATCTCCTGCGCCGTCAGCCCCCGATGCGCCAGCAGCGCCTCCGCCGCCGCCAAGAGCCGCGCGCGCAGCACCGGATGGGCCAGATAGGCCCGCGCCTCTGCCGGATCGGCCAGCCCGTAGAACCGCGCCGTCCCCGACCGGCCGAGCGATGCCAGCTGCGGAAACACGAACCACATCCAGTGCGTGGCCTTCCGCCCCGCCCGCAACTCGGCCATCACCGCATCCATCACCGGGTCCTGCGCGGCGATGAAACGGCCAAGCCCGGGCATCCTAACCCCCGGTATGGCTCATGTGCCGCGACATCCGGCCCGCGACATGGCGGCGGGAATAGTCGAAATCGTGGCCCTTGGGCTTGCGCGCGATGGCGGCGCGGATCGCCTGTTCCACCACGCCATCCCCGGCGCTGGCCCGCAGGGGGGCGCGCAGGTCGGCCATGTCCTCTTGCCCGAGGCACATGTACAATTCGCCGGTGCAGGTCAGCCGCACCCGGTTGCAGCTTTCGCAGAAATTGTGGGTGAGGGGCGTGATGAAACCGATCTTCTGCCCCGTCTCCACCACGCGCACATAGCGCGCGGGACCCCCGGTGCGTTCGGCCAGATCCAGCAGGGTGTAGCGTTCCGCCAGCCGTGCGCGCAGGTCCGACAGGGGCCAGTACTGGTCAAGCCGGTCCTCGTTGCCCAGATCGCCCATCGGCATGACCTCGATGAAGGTCAGGTCGTGGCCCTCGCGCGCGCACCAGTCGGCGAGGGTGAACAGCTCGTCCTCGTTCACGCCCTTCAGCGCCACGGTGTTGATCTTGACCCGCAGCCCCGCCGCCTGCGCCGCCGCGATCCCCTCCATCACCTGCTGGAGCCGCCCCCACCGGGTGATGGCGGCGAATTTCGCCGCGTCCAACGTGTCGAGCGACACGTTCACCCGCCGCACCCCGCAGGCCGCCAGATCGGCGGCGAAACGCGCCAGCTGGCTGCCGTTGGTGGTCAGCGTCAACTCCTCCAGCCGCCCGGCGTCCAGATGCCGCGCCATGGCCTGAAAGAAGGTCAGGATGCCGCGGCGCACCAGGGGCTCGCCCCCCGTCACGCGCAGCTTGCGCACGCCCATGCGCACGAAGGCCGAACAGAGCCGGTCGAGTTCTTCCAGCGTCAGCAGGTCGGCCTTGGGCAGGAAGGTCATGTGTTCCGCCATGCAATAGACACAGCGGAAATCGCATCGGTCGGTGACCGAAACGCGCAGATAGCTGATCGCGCGGGCGAAGGGATCGACAAGCGGCGCTTCCATGCGGGAAATCTAGGCGCTTCGCCCGCCCGCCACAAGCGTGATCACGGCGCGGTTGCGGCGCGCGGCGGGGGCCGGTATCGTGGGGGCATGATGCCGCTTCGCCCGATCCTCCTTGTTTCGCTGGTGGTCCTGCCGCTCGCAGGCTGCGGCGACCTGCGGCTGCCGTGGCAGAAGGCCGCGCCCGGGGCGCCCGCCGCCGCCGAGGCGACGGGCGGCACGGCCCATCCCCGGGCCCGGCCCGCCAGCACCATGCCGGTCGCCCCGCAGACCCGGGCCGCCGCCGCCTTCGACCGCACGACAGAGGCCGAACGCGCCGCCGCCCGGGCCGCGCCCGCGGGTGGAACGGTGCTCGGCAAGACGGTGGTCAGTCTGGGCAACCCGGCCGAACAGGGTTTCTGGCTGGCCACGCCGCTGGTGACGGCGCCGCGCCCGGGCACGGTGCGCACGGCGGGCGGGGCCAGCGTGCAGGTGGACCTGCGGCCCGCGGCGGGCGGGGCCTCGCAACTGTCGCTCGCGGCCTTCCGGGCGCTGGACCTGGCCCTGACGGCGCTGCCGGAACTCACGGTGCTGGCGCGCTGAGGCCGGAACGGAAAGGGCCGGGCGTCGCCGCCCGGCCCCCGGTTTCCGGTTGCCGCAGGATCAGTCGTCGGCGCGCGTCAGCCCGGCGGCATGGACGATCCCAGCCAGCGCCCCGCCCGCCAGCGGCGCCACGATGAACACCCACAGGTCCGCCAGCGCCTTGCCCCCGGCAAAGACCGCCGGCCCGATGGACCGCGCCGGGTTCACCGACACGCCGGTGACGTTGATCCCCACCAGATGGATCCCCGCCAGCGTCAGCCCGATCGCCAGCCCGGCAAAACCGGCCGAGGATCCCGGCCCGGTCGCCCCCAGGATCACGGTGACGAAGACGAAGGTCGCCACCACCTCGAACACCAGCGCCGCGCCGAGGCCGTATTCGCCGTTGTAGCCCGCGCCATAGCCGTTCTGGCCGAGCCCGTTCGCCGTCACGGCATAATCCGCCTTGCCCGAGGCGATCAGCCAGATCACCGCCGCCGCGATGATGGCGCCCGCCACCTGCGCGATGACATATTGCACGAACGCGCCCGCCGACATCCGCCCCGCGACCAGCGCGCCGAGCGACACCGCCGGGTTCAGATGCGCCCCCGAAATCGCGCCGAGCCCATAGGCCGCGGCCACGATCGACAGGCCGAAGGCGATGGCGATGCCGTGCATGCCGATATGCGCCCCCATCAATACGGCCGAACCGGCCCCGAAAAATACCAGGATGAAGGTCCCCAGACCCTCGGCAATCATCTTCTTCATGTCGTCCCCCGTCGCGGGTCGTGCCCGCGATCCCATGGTTTCACTGTCTGCCCGCGTCCTGCTGTGGTGGCTCTGACGGCCTGCATTGCTTGCGGGCGAAATCGAGCTTATCTAGGGACAGGCACCCAGACAAAGGGGAATCTCTCTTGCGCGACTTCCGGCTCCCCGACCAGCGGCACCCCGAAAAGGCGCACCGTCCCGACCAGGCGCAACCGAAGAAACCCGCGTGGATCCGCGTCAAGGCGCCCACCTCGCAGGGCTACAAGGACACGCGCGAGATCCTGCGCAGCCAGAAACTGACGACGGTCTGCGAAGAGGCCGGCTGCCCCAATGTCGGCGAATGCTGGAGCCAGGGCCACGCCACCATGATGATCATGGGCGAGATCTGCACCCGCGGCTGCACCTTCTGCAACGTGGCGACCGGCAAGCCGCAGACGCTCGACGCGTTCGAACCGGGGCGGGTCGCGCATGCGGTGGCGCAACTGGGGCTGAAACATGTGGTCGTGACCTCGGTCGACCGCGACGATCTGGAAGACGGCGGGGCCGATCATTTCGCCCAGACCATCCGCGCCATCCGCCACCGTAGCCCGGGCACGACGATCGAGGTGCTGACCCCCGATTTCCTGCGCTGCCCGCCCGCGGCGGTGGAGGCGGTGGTGGCGGCGAAGCCGGACGTGTTCAACCACAACCTCGAAACCGTCCCCGGCCTTTACCCCGAGGTGCGCCCCGGCGCGCGCTATTTCCACTCGTTGCGGCTATTGCAGCGGGTGAAGGAACTCGATCCCGCGATCTTCACCAAATCGGGGATCATGGTGGGTCTGGGCGAGGACCGGCAGGGCGTGCTCCAGGTGATGGACGACATGCGCGCGGCGGATGTCGATTTCCTGACCATCGGCCAGTACCTGCAACCGACGCCGAAACACCACCGCGTGGACCGTTTCGTGACGCCCGAGGAATTCGCCGCCTACGAAAGCGCGGCCTGGGGCAAGGGCTTCCTGATGGTCTCGGCCACGCCCCTCACCCGGTCGTCCTACCACGCCGGCGAGGATTTCGCCCGCCTGCGCGTGGCGCGTGCGGCGAAGCTGGCCCGGGGCTGAACCGCCGGTGAGGGTGGAGGGGACAGGGCCGGGGGCCAGCCCCCGGACCCCCGGAGTATTTCAGGCAAGATGAAGCCCGACACGCTTGCCCGAGCGGAAAACGCGCTCTTCATTTTCTGTCTCTAAATATCCCGGGGGTCCGGGGGCTGGCCCCCGGCGCGCCCTCGTCACCCGCGCAACCGCCGACGTCAGGGCGCCGGCGGCACGCGCTTGAGGTAGGCGGCGACGGCGGCGCGGTCCTCGGGCGGAAGTTTGGCGAAATTCTCCACCACCGCGGCCATATGCCCGCCGACGCTGTCGTAATCGGGGGTGAAGCCGGTTTCCAGATAGCTGGCGATCTCTTCCGCCGACCAGTCCAGCTGCCCCGGGGTGATGCCCGGGATGCGCCCCTCGCCCGCCGGGTTGGGTGCGCCCGCCAGCCAGCGCGCGGTATCGGGCCCGCCGAGCGCGTTGCGCGGCGTGTGGCATTCGCCGCAATGGCCCAAAGCCTCTGCCAGATAGCGCCCGCGGGTTTCCTCGGGCGTCAGGTTGCCCGCCACCACCCAGTCGGCATCAAGGTAGAGCCATTTCCACCCCGCCACCGCGCGGCGGATCGAGAAGGGAAAGCCGATCTCGTGCGGCAGGCTCGGCGTCGCGTCGGCGGGCAGGGTGGCGAGCCAGGCGTGCAGGTCGGCCACGTCCTGCGCCTCCATCCGCGTGTAGGAGCCGTAGGGGAAGGCCGGGTAGTAATGCGCGCCCTCGGGCGAGACGCCGCGCAGCAGGGCATTGCCCAGATCGGCCACCGACCAGCCGCCGATGCCATGGGTCGGGTCGGACGAGATGTTGGGGGCCAGGAAGGTGCCGAAGGGCGAGGCGAACCGCTGGCCGCCCGCCAGCACCAGCCTGGCCTCGCCGCTCGCCCCCGGCGCGGTGTGGCACGAGGCGCAGCCGGCGGCGGTGAACACATGCTCGCCCCGCGCCGCATCGCCCGTCAGCCCGGCGAAGGCGTCGGCGGGCAGGGGGCGGGCGGCGGACAGCACCCAGGCGAGCGCGCCCCCCGCCACCGCCAGCAGGGCAAGACCGATCACGATGCGTTTCATCTGGCTGCCCCTCCGGTGGCCCATGCGGGCGCAGTCTGGCAAAGCGGGGCCGGGCTGGCAAGGCGGGGGGCGGCTCACATGGTCGTCAGAAGCGCACGGGGCGGCCCCGCCCGTTGGTGGTCAGCCAGTCGGGCCAGCCCCAGATCCGTTCCACCGCGACCAGCAACAGGCACAGCACCACCACCGCCACCACCAGCTTGACCCGCCCCCAGGAGGGCGGATGCCGCGCCCATCGCGCCATGCGCAAAAGCCAGTTCAGGTTCATGCCGCCCTCACCCAATCCCCGAGCGCCCGCCACGGCCCCGCATCGAACCGCCCCCGCGCCCGGCCCGAAGGCGAGGGCAGCACCCAAACCACCGTACCGGGCAGGGGGCCGAAGCGCGCCTGCATCCCCGCGCCCGCCCGGCGCCCCAGAACCAGCCGCCCGGCGGTCAGGCTGGTGAAGGCCAGCGCCCGGGGCCGCACCGCCCCCACCGCCGCCAGCAGGCGGGGCACGTCATAGGCCGCGCGGGGGATTTCATGGTCGCCGCCCGACGCATCCTTGGCCAGATCCGTCAGCCCGATGCCGTAGGCCGTGACCTGCGCGTCCTCCTCGGGCCGCAGGCGGCGGGGCGTCAGCCCGGCCTCGGCCAGCATCGGCCAGAAGAGGTTCCCCGGCCCCGCATAGTAATGCCCCCGCGCCGCCGACACCCGCCCCGGCGCCGTGCCGCAGAACACGACCGCCAGCCCGGGCGCCAGCCGGTCGGGCAGCACCGTCATTCCGTGAACCTCACCTTGCCGATATAGGGCAGGTTGCGGTTGCGCTGGCCGTAGTCGATGCCATAGCCCACGACGAATTCGTCCGGGATCTCGAACCCCGTCCAGGTGGCGCGGATGTCGACCTCGCGCCGCGAGGGTTTGTCGAGCAGCGCGCAGACCTCCAGCCGCCGCGGCTCGCGCGACCGCAACAGCCGCACCACATGGCTGAGGGTGAAGCCGGTATCCACGATATCCTCGACCACCAGCACGTCGCGGCCCGCAATCTCGCCCCGCAAGTCCTTGAGGATACGGACTTCCCGCGACGAATGCATGGCATCGCCATAGGATGACGCCTCGAGGAAATCCACCTCCACCGGCAGGTCGATCTCGCGCACCAGATCGGCGATGAACACGAAGGACCCGCGCAGAAGGCCCACCACCACCAGCTTGTCGGTGCCGGCGTAATGGTCCGTGATCTCGCGCGCCAGCGCCTCGACCCGGGCCGCGATGGCCTTGGCAGAGATCATCTGGTCGATGACATAGGGCTTGTGCGACATGAGTTCCCCTTGATTTCCGCGTCAGCTTTACCCAAAAGCCCGGCACAAGTCACCATCCCGGCAGGCCCCATGCCCACGCACAAGGAAACCCGCGCGCTGCCCTATACCGCGCGGCAGATGTACGATCTGGTCGCCGATGTGGCGCGCTATCCCGAATTCCTGCCGTGGAATGCGGCGGCGCGCATCCGTTCGCGCACCCCGCGCCCCGACGGGTCCGAGGTGATGGAGGCCGATCTGGTGATTTCCTTCAAGGTGTTCCGCGAACGTTTCGGCAGCCGCGTCACGCTCTGGCCGGAACAGATGAAGATCGACACGGAATACCTTGACGGGCCTTTCAAATACATGCGGTCCAACTGGTCCTTCCGCGACCTGCCGCAGGGCGGGTGCGAGGTCACGTTCTTCGTGGATTTCGAATTCCGCAACGCCATCCTGCAAGGCATCATCGGCGTCGTGTTCAACGAGGCGATGCAGCGCATCGTCCGCGCGTTCGAGACGCGGGCGAAGGCGCTTTACGGGGCGGGGGGCTAGTCCTCCCCCTCGTCCTCTTCCTCGCCGTATTGCGCCACCCGCCCCCCGGCCTTGGCCGAGGTCACGACGCCGAGCGATTTCAGCTTGCGGTGCAGGGCGCTGCGTTCCATGCCGACGAAATTCGCCGTGCGGCTGATGTTGCCGCCGAAACGGTTGATCTGGGTCAGCAGGTATTCGCGTTCGAACAGTTCCCGCGCCTCGCGCAGCGGCAGGGTGGCGAGCGCGCCGCTGAGGATCACGCGGCCGTCCTCTGCCACGCCCTCGGTTTCGCCGGGCAGTTCGCGCGCCTCGATCGGGCCGGTATCCTCGCCCAGGATCAACAGCCGCTCCACCAGGTTGCGCAGCTGGCGCACGTTGCCGGGCCAGGCCATCGTCTGCAACATCGCCTCTGCCTCGGCGCTCAGGTCGCGCTGCGGCAGGCCTTGGGCGCGGTGGAACATGTCGATGAAATGGCGGGCGAGGGCGGGTATGTCCTCGCGCCGTTCCTCCAGCCCCGGCACCGGGATCGGCACCACGTTGAGCCGGTCGTACAACTCCTGCCGGAAGCGGCCGGACGCGATTTCGCTGCGCAGATCGCGCGAGGTCGAGGAGATCACCCGCAGGTCCACGCGCACCTTGTCGGCCCCGCCGACGCGGGCGAACTGCTGTTCGACCAGCACGCGCAGGATCTTGGATTGCGTGCCGGGCGGCATGTCGGCCACCTCGTCAAGGTAAACAACCCCGCCATGTGCCTGTTCCAGAAGCCCTTTTTCGACACCGCGACCGGCGGTCTGGCGTCCGAACAGCACCTCTTCCATCCGCTCGGGTTCGATCGTCGCGGCGGAAACCGACACGAAGGGCCCCGCGGCGCGGCCGGAATTGGCGTGGATATAGCGCGCGGCCATTTCCTTGCCCGCCCCCGAAGGGCCGGTCAGCATCACCCGGCCGTTCGATTTCGTCACCTTGTCGAGCTGCGCCTTCAACGCCTTGAAGGCCGCCGAGGTGCCGATCAGGTCCGCCGTGGTCAGGTCGCGCTTGCGCAGGTCGGCGTTTTCGCGGCGCAGGCGGCTGGCCTCCATCGCCCTGCCGACAACGACCATCAACTGGTCGATATTGAAGGGTTTTTCGATGAAGTCATAGGCGCCCTGCTTGATCGCCGCCACCGCGATCTCGATATTCCCGTGGCCGGAGATGATGACCACCGGGATGCCGGGGTTGTCGCGTTTCACCGTTTTCAGGATGTCGATCCCGTCCATCCGGCTGTCCTTGAGCCAGATGTCGAGGATCATCAGCGCCGGGGGCGCGGCGTTCAGCGCCTCGATGCAGTCATCGGCATTGGCGGCAAGGCGGGTCTGGTAGCCCTCGTCGCGCAGGATGTCCGAGATCAGTTCGCGGATGTCGCGTTCGTCGTCGACGATCAGGATGTCACTCATCTTGTTCCTCCCGGCCTGCGGGCCGTTCTGCTTTGTCGGTGCGGCCGCGGCCGCGGGGGGCGGGGCGGTCGCGCAGGGGCAGGCGGATCACCGCCATCGCCCCGGGCCGCGCGGCGCCGCCGAAGATTTCGGCGTCTTCCAGAACAAGGCTGCCGCCATGTTCCTCGATGATCTTCTTGACGATGGGCAGGCCGAGCCCGGTGCCCTTGGCGCGCGTGGTCACATAGGGTTCGAACAGGCGCGCGCGGTCCTCGGGCAGGCCGATGCCGTTGTCCATGATGCGGATTTCGGCGCAGTCGGCGCCGGTGGTCATCCGGACGCGGATTTCCGGCGCGTGGCCTTCTGGTGCGCCACTTTCCTGCAAGGTTTCAATGGCTTCCCCGGCGTTCTTGATAAGGTTCGTCAGCGCTTGGCCGATCATCGTGGCGTCCAGATCCAGCAGCAGCGGCCCTTCGGGGATCTGCGTTGCGAACCGCACGCCGGGCTGGCCGCTTTCCTGCAACAGCACCGCCTCGCGCAGCAGGCGGGCCAGATCCTCCTCGCGCCTGTCCGGTTCGGGCATGCGGGCAAAGCGGCTGAATTCATCCACGATGCGGCGCAGGTCGCCCGTCTGGCGGACGATCACATCGACCATCTGGTCGAGGGATTCCGATTCCTCTTCAGTCAGTTGCCGGCCGAACTTGCGGCGGATCCGTTCGGCCGAGAGCTGGATCGGCGTCAGCGGGTTCTTGATCTCATGCGCGATGCGGCGGGCGACATCGCCCCAGGCGGCCATGCGTTGCGCGCTGACCAAATCGGTCACATCGTCGAAGGCGACGACATAGCCTTCCAGCCGCCCGCTGCCGGAATGGCGGATCGCCATGCGCACCAGCAGGCTTTCCATCTTGCCGCGGCGGATGAGGCGGATTTCCTCCTGCACCGTTTCGGCCGACCCGTCGCGCAGGCGGTCCAGCAGCGCGCCGAATTCCGGCACCGCGATGGCAAGGTCATGCCCGTGGTGGTCGCCCTCGGTCAGGTCCAGTAGCCGCAGGGCGGACCGGTTGACGAAATCCACCCGCCCCCCGGGGTCGAGCCCGATCACCCCGGCCGTGACCGAGGACAGCACCGAATCGAACAGCCGCCGCTGGCGTTCCGTCTGGCGGTGGCCCTCGACCAGGGCGTCGCGCTGCACTTTAAGTTCACGCGTCATCTTGTTGAAAACACGCCCCAAGGTGACGAATTCTTCTTCGCCTTCCGTTTCCGTCACGCGCACGTCCAGATCGCCCGCGCCCACCCGCTGCGCCGCGCCCGCCAGCGCCCCCACGGGCCGCGACAGCCGTTCTGCGAACCAAAGGCCCAGCCAGACCGCCGCCAGCACCAGGATCAGCGCGAAGCCCAGATAGAGCAGGCCGAATTCGAACAGCACCCGGCCGCGTTCGGCCTCCAATTGATGGTAAAGCCGCACGGTTTCCTGTGTGTCGTCCAGCAGACCCAGAAGATTACCGTCCACGCTGCGGGTGATGTAGAGCAGGCGGTCGACATAGGCCTCCAGCCGGATCAGGGCGCGGAATTCGTTGTTGTCCCAATCCGGCAAAAGCACGGTCTCGCCGCGTTCGGCGCGCGCGATGGCGTCGGCCGAGGGGCGTTCGTAGTCGAACAGGTAGGATTTGTCGCCGCGGGCGCGGATTTCGCCGGTGCCGTCGATGACATAGGCCTCGCGCAGGCCGCGCTGGACGAGGCCCTGGCCCTGGGTCAGCAACTGGCGCAGATCGCCGTCGGCAAGAAAGAAAGACGCCTGCCGGGCGAGGTTGAGATAGGCCGCCAGCGCCTCGGTATCGGCGATCAGGTCGCGGCGGTGTTCGTCCTCATACGCCTCCGCCGCCGCCAGCGAGGCGCCGAGCGCGCTGCGCACCCGGTCGGAAAACCAGCCCTCCAGCCCGATATTGATCGTCAGCCCCGCAAAGACCGCCATCAGCACCGCGGGGCCGAGCGCGAACAGCGCGAACAGCCCCGACAGCCGCAGGTGCAGCCGCGACCCCGCCGACCGGCTGCGCCGCGCCGCGACGATGCGGGCGACCCGCGCCATCACCAGCGCCGCCACCACCAGCACATAGACCAGATCCGCCAGCAGGATCAGCCGCAGCCCCGAGGCCCCCGGCCCCCGGTTGAACGGCCCGAGCGCGAGGAAGGTCGCCACCACCAGCACCGGGCCGAGCAGCACGAGCCCGAGCGTGGCCGCCGTCTGGAACCGGCGCAGACGGCGCAGGCGGTTCAGACGTATCCATGTGCTCGACCGCGCCGCGCGCTCCAACGAAATCCCCGCCCCAATTCCGGCGCAGACGGGCAACAGTCCCGCGCGCCCTGTGACGCAGCATCCATGGCGCGGGGCGCCCGCAGCCCCCGTATCTGGGGGTGGCCCGGGCCCTGGCGCAGGGATGCAACGCCCTGTGTTGCGGGTTTACATCAACTTGCGCCGGCGTGTCACGCGAATATCCAGATCGGTGATCTTCTTGCGCAAGGTATTGCGGTTGATGCCGAGCAGATCGGCACATTTCGCCTGATTGCCCCCGGTCGCGTCCAGCGCGATCTCGATCAGGGGCAGTTCGACCTCGCGCAGGATGCGGGCATAGACCCCGGGCGGCGGCAGTTGCCCGCCGTGCAGGTCGAAATACCGTTGCAGGTGGCGCGCGACGGCGGTGGACAGCCGCTCGCCCTCGCCCCCGGATTTCAGCGGCTCGATCGCGGGCTGGCTGCCGAGGACGGCTTCGACCTCGGCCCGGGTGATGTCTTCCTCGGTCGAGGTGACGAAGAGCCGCCGGATGGTGTTTTCCAGCTGCCGCACGTTGCCGGGCCAGCTGTAGGCGCGCAACATGTCGCGCGCCTCGGGCGTCAGGCGGCGGGGGCCGAAGTCGCGCTCGCCGCGCGCGAGAAAGCTTTCGGCCAGCAGCAGCACGTCATCCACCCGTTCGCGCAGCGCCGGCACCGCGATGGTCACGCCGGCAAGGCGATAGTAAAGGTCGCTGCGAAAGCTGCCGGCCTCCATCCGTTCGGCAAGGTTCACCTGGCTGGTGGCCATGACCCGCGGCGCGCCGTCGCCGAAACTGTCCAGCAGCCGCACGATGCGGGCCTGGGTCTCGTCGTCGTAGTCGGCCACCTCGTCGAACACCAGACTGCCGCCCCGGGCGCGGGCGCGCAGGGCCGCGGGGCCGTCGGCACCTTGCAGGTCGGCGGCCTGCGCCACCACGAAGGGCAGGTTGCGGCGGTCGGAAAAGTCGTGGATCGCGCGGGCGATCAGGGATTTGCCGGTGCCGGATTCGCCGGTGATCAGGACGGGCATGTCGGTGTTCATCACCCGCGCCACGAGACGGTAGAGCGCCTGCATCGACGCCGTGCGCCCGACCAGCGGCAGATCCTGCGCCGGTTCGGGCGCGGGGGCGGCCGCCCTGGGCATCGGGCCGCGCCGCTTGCGGTCGAGCGCGCGTGCCGCGCGTTTCATCAGGTCGGGCAGGTCGAACGGCTTGGGCAGATAGTCGTAGGCCTCCGCCTCTGCCGCCTGGATCGCGGTCATGATCGTGTTCTGCGCCGAAATCACGATCACCGGCAGGCCGGGGCGTTCCTTCAGGATCCGGGGCAGCAGGTCCAGCCCGTTTCCGTCGGGCATCACCACGTCCGAGATCACCAGATCGCCCTTGCCCTCCTCGACCCACCGCATCAGCGTGACCAGCGAGGAAGTCGCATGCACCTTGCAGCCCGCGCGCGTCAGCGCCTGGGTCAGCACCGTGCGGATGGTGCGGTCGTCGTCCGCGACCAGAACCGTGCCGTCCATCAGTCAGCCTCCCTTTCGGCCCGCGCCGTGCCCGGGGGCGCCAGCGGCAGCGATATACGGAACAGGGTGCGCCCGGGCACGGAATCCACCGCGATCCAGCCGCCATGTTCGGAAATGATCTTGGACACCAGCGCAAGGCCCAGGCCCGTGCCGTTGGACCGGCCGCTGACGAAGGGCTCGAAGATGTCGGCGGCGATGTCCGGCCGGATGCCGGGGCCGTCGTCGACGACCTCGATGTTCAGCGGCAGCGCCGCCCCGGTGCCGTCCGGGTTGCGCCGGCGCAGCGCGTGGTCATAGAAGGTGCGCAGCCGGATCGTGCCGCCGCCGGGGCCGGCCGCCTCTGCTGCGTTCTTCATCAGGTTGATGAACACCTGCGCCAGCTGGTCGGGGTCGGCCCAGGCCGGGGGCAGCGAGGGGTCGTAATCCTCGATCACCGTCATCCGGGTGGCGAACCCCACCAGCGCCGAACGCCGCACGCGGTCCAGCACGTCGTGCAGGTTCACCGCGCGCCGGTCCGGCGGGCGCAGGTTGCCGAACTGTTCCACCTGTTCCAGCAGCTTCACCACGCGGCGGGTTTCCTCGACGATGAGGTCGGTCAGTTCGCGGTCCCCGGGCGAGAGGTTCATCGACAGAAGCTGCGCCGCCCCCGATATGCCGGCGAGCGGGTTCTTGATCTCGTGCGCCAGCATCTCGGCCATGCCGATGGCCGATTTCGCGGCGCGCTGCACGCCCGCGCCCCGGCCCGGGCGGTCCGACAGTTCGCGCGGGGTGATCAGCAGCAGCAATGTGTCGGGCTCGTCCTGAAGGGGGGCGATCTGCAGGTTGCACTGCACGGGCGGGCGTTCGCCGGTGGTCACGTCGGCGTCGTTGATGAACAGCGCCGCCTGCGCCCGGCGGACGCGGGCGAAGGCCTGGTCCATCGCCGCGTCGATGGCCAGCCGGTCGAACACCGGCACCCCCCGCAGCGCCTTGGCCGAGGCGTTGAGGAACTGTTCCGCCGCCGGGTTGATGTCGTGGATGCGGTCCCCGGCGTCCACCATCAGCGCCGGCACCGGCAGCGAGGCCCAGATGGCGCCGGGGACTGTGGTGACGGGGGGGGGCATCAGGCGGCCTCCCTCCGCGGCGCGTCGGCCAGCGCGTGGCGCAAGAGGCGGTGGACCGCCGCCGCATCCGCCGCGGTCAGGATCGCGGCGCGCGCGGCGGGGTCGGCGCCGGCGGCCTCCATGTACCAGCCCATATGCTTGCGCGCGATGCGCAGGCCGAGGTCGGCGCCGTAAAAGGACAGCATCGCCGCGTGATGTTCGCAGGCCAGTTCCGCCAGCGCCGCGCCCTGCGGGATCTGCGGGGCGGGCGCGCCGGTCAGGGCGGCGGCGATTTCGGCCAGCGCCCAGGGCCGCCCCTGCGCGCCGCGCCCCACCATCACCCCCGCCGCGCCGGATGCCGCCAGCGCCGCGCGCGCATCCTCGGCGTCCAGGATGTCGCCATTCGCCACCACCGGCACGGCGACCGCCGCCACGACGGGGGCGATCGCGGCCCAGTCGGCGCGGCCCTTGTAGAACTGGCAGCGCGTGCGCCCGTGGATCGTGACCATCGCCACCCCCGCGCCCACCGCCCGCGCGGCGATGTCGGCGGCATTGAGGCTGTCGTGGTCCCACCCCAACCGGGTCTTGAGCGTCACCGGCACCGAGACCGCACCCGCCACCGCCTCGATCAGCCGCAGCGCGTGGTCGGGCTCGCGCATCAGCGCGGAACCGGACCAGCCGTTCGTCACCTTGCGGGCGGGGCAGCCCATGTTGATGTCGATGATGCGGGCGCCGTTCGACTCTGCCCACCGCGCGGCCTCGGCCATCCAGTGCGCCTCGCGCCCCGCGATCTGCACCGCGGTGGGGGTGCCGCCTTCGGCCAGCCCCAGTTCGGCCCGTGCGCGCGCCAGCGCCCGGCCCTGCACGACCTCCTGGCTGGCCACCATTTCGGATACCAGCAGCCCCGCGCCGAACCGCGCCACGATGCGGCGGAAGGGCAGGTCGGTGATCCCGGCCAGGGGGGCCAGAAAGACCGGCGGGTCCAGTGTCTCGTCTGCCAGTCGGATCGTCACCGTGCTGTTCCCGTGCCCAATTCCTGTGCGCCCTTCCGGTTCCGGCCTAGGCTGCCGCCCGCTTTTGCGCAATGCAACTTTCGGCCCCCTGCGGGCCGAACCCGGATATGCCCGGAATTTGTGCAGATCAATGCGGCGATGCCTGCGTTGCGGGCGGAATACCGGCGGTCGTTGTGCGTGTCGAGGGCAGGGCCGGGGGCCAGCCCCGCGCCGGCTGGTTCTCGAACCAGTGGCGCACCAGCCGGCGCCCCCGGGATATTTATGGACAGAAAGTGAACGGGGGCGGGTGAAGCGTGACCGTATTCACTTTCTGTCCCTAAATATCCCCGCCGGAGGCTGCTGTCCTTTCCGCCCGCGGTGCCGCCGGGTGGTTGCCAGCCCGGGTGCCGCGGCCTAGAACCGGGGCCGCAGCAGGGGGCCGGGATGGAAGATTGCGCCGCACTCATCGTCGCCGCGGGGCGCGGCAGCCGGGCGGGCGGGGGCCTGCCCAAGCAGTGGCGGCCGCTCGCGGGCGCGCGGGTGATCGACCATACGCTGGCGGCGTTCCGGGCGGCGGGGATTTCGCGCGTTCTGCTGGTCCTGCACCCCGAGGACACGGCGCTTTCCCCGCCCGGTGTCGCCGTGGTAGCCGGGGGCGCCACGCGCGAGGCGTCGGTGCGCGCGGGGCTGGAGGCGCTGGCGGGCGATCCGCCGCGGTTTGTGCTGATCCATGACGGGGCGCGGCCGCTGGTTTCCCCCGCGCTGATCGCGCGGCTGGTGGCGGCGCTGGCCGAGGCGCCGGGTGCGGCGCCGGCGCTGGCGGTGACGGATGCGCTGTGGCGGGGCGCGGGGGGCCGGGTCGCGGGCATGCAGGACCGCGAGGGGCTGTGGCGCGCGCAGACGCCGCAGGCGTTCCGGTTCGCCGATATCCTCGCTGCCCATCGCGCCCACAAGGGCGGGGCGGCGGACGATGTCGCGGTCGCGCGGGCGGCGGGGCTTGACGTGGCCATCGTGCCGGGCGACGAGGACAACATCAAGCTGACCTGGCCGGGGGATTTCGCCCGGGCCGAGGCGCTGATCGCCGCAAGGGGGGCAGGGGCCATGATCGACATCCGCACCGGCAACGGTTTCGACGTGCATGCCTTTACCGAAGGCGATCACGTGGTCCTGTGCGGCGTGAAGGTGTCGCACGGCCGCGCGCTTCTGGGCCATTCGGATGCCGATGTGGGCATGCATGCGCTGACCGACGCGATCTATGGCGCGCTGGCCGAGGGCGACATCGGCCGGCATTTCCCGCCCTCGGACCCGCAGTGGAAAGGGGCGGAAAGCCGCGTCTTTCTGGCGCATGCCGCCGAACTGGCGCGGGCGCGGGGGTTCGCTATAACCCATTGCGATGTGACGCTGATCTGCGAACGCCCGAAGATCGGCCCGCATGCCGATGCGATGCGCGCGGCGCTGGCCGCGATCATGGGTGTCGATGCGGGGCGGGTGTCTGTCAAGGCGACGACCTCGGAACGGCTCGGCTTCACCGGGCGGGAAGAGGGGATCGCCGCCATCGCAACCGCAACGCTGGTGAAAGCATGACCGTATCGCGCCTGATCGCCACCTTCTTTTACGCCGGCCATCTGCGCCCCGCGCCGGGGACCTGGGCCTCGGCCATCGCCATCGGGCTCGGCCTCGTGATCCATGGCATCGGCAGCTTCCCCCTGCTGGCGGCGGCGACGCTTGCCGCCACCGGATGGGGCTTCTGGGCGGTGGAACGCGAATTGCGCGGGCGGATGGGCGAGGATCCGCAGGAATATGTGATCGACGAGGTGGCGGGGCAGTGGCTGGCGCTGTGTGCGCCATCGTTCGGGTTCTGGATGATGGGGCTCGACAACTGGCATTTTTCCTATCCCGGCTGGGTCGCGGCCTTCGTCTTTTTCCGGCTGTTCGACATCTGGAAGCCCTGGCTGGTGGGCCGGGCCGACCGGCGGGGCGATGTGGCGGGGGTGATGGCGGACGACCTCTGGGCGGGCCTTTTCGCCGGGATCGCGACGATGGCCGCGGCGGCGGTTTCCCACGGGGTGCTGATGTGAGCGGGGATCCCGCCACCCTTGCCGCCGACCTGCTGGCGCGCGCGCGGGCGGCGGGGGTGCGGGTGGCCACCGCCGAAAGCTGCACCGGCGGGCTGGTGGCCGGGGCGATCACCGAGGTCGCGGGGTCGTCCGACATTTTCGACTGCGGTTTCGTCACCTATTCCAACGCCGCCAAGGAACGGATGCTGGGGGTGCGGGCGGAAACGCTCGCCGCCCATGGCGCGGTGTCCGAGGAGGTCGCGCGCGAGATGGCCGAGGGCGCGCTGGCGCGGTCCGCCGCCACGCGGGCGGTGTCGATCACCGGCATCGCCGGCCCCGGCGGGTCGGAGTTCAAGCCCGAGGGGCGGGTGTGCTTCGCGCTGGCCCGCCCCGGCGCGCCGACCCTGACGCTGACCCGCGATTTCGGTGCCATCGGGCGGGCCGATGTGCGCCGGGCCAGCGTGGCCGAGGCGCTGTCGCTGTTGATCGCCAGCCTCTGACCGGGCGGGGGACGGGCCCCAGATTGACCGCGCATGCCGCGCATGTAAGAACGGGCGCTCTGATGCGCGGCACAACAAGGCGCAGGACGGCGGGGCGCGGGGCATGAAGGTCATCATCTGCGGCGCGGGGCAGGTCGGCTGGCAGATCGCGCGGCATCTTTCCGGCGAAAAGAACGATGTCACCGTGGTGGACAACAACGCCGAACTGGTGCGCCGCGCGCAGGAAACGCTGGACGTGCAGGGGGTGGAGGGTTTCGCCTCTTACCCCGACGTGCTGCGCCGCGCCGGCGCCGAGGACGCCGACATGATCATCGCCGCCACCCATTCCGACGAGGTGAACATGATCACCTGTCAGGTGGCGCATGCGATCTTTTCGGTGCCGCGCAAGATCGCCCGGCTGCGCGCGCAAAGCTATCTCGACGCGCTGCATTCCGACCTGTTCCGCGACACGCATCTGCCCGTCGATGTGGTCATCAGCCCCGAACGCGAGGTGGCCGAGGCCGCGTTGCAGCGCATCGCCGCGCCCGCGGCCTTCGACACCGAGGCGTTCATGGAAGGGCGGGCGCAGTTGCTCGGCATCGCGCTGGATGCCGACTGCCCGGTGCTGAACACGCCGCTGCGGCAGTTGTCGGACCTGTTTTCCACCCTGCGCGCCATCGTGGTGGGTGTGCGGCGCGAGGGGCATCTGTTCGCGCCCGAACCCGATGACCAGTTGTTCGCGGGCGACAACATCTATGTCTTTTCGCATACCGAGGACGTCAAGCGCACGCTCGACATCTTCGGCAAGGCGACCCGGCGGCAGGAACGGGTGGTGGTGATCGGCGCCGGCCATGTGGGGCTGGCCGTGGCGCAGGCGCTGGAACGCAACGCCGACCGCGTGCGGGTGAAGGTGATCGAGCGCAACCGCCACCGGGCCGAGGCCGCGGCGGACGCGCTGGAGCGCACCATCGTGCTGCATGGCGACGGGATGGACAGCGAATTGCTGATGGAGGCCGACATCGACCGCGCCGATGCGGTGCTGGCGGTGACGGACGACGACCGCACCAACCTGCTGGTGTCGGTGCGCGCCAAGCAGGCGGGGTGCAAGCTGGCCATCGCGCTGGTCAACGACCCGACGCTGGTGCCGATGGTCGCCGCATTGGACATCGACGCCTATATCAACCCGCGCGCGACCACCGTGTCCTCGATCCTGCGGCATATCCGGCACGGGCGGGTGCGCACCGTCTATTCCATCGGCGATGCCGAGGCCGAGGTGATCGAGGCGCAGGTGCTGTCGACCTCGCCCCTTGCCGGGCGGCTGATCCGCGAGATCGACTTTCCGGGCGGCGTTCTGGTCGGCGCGGTGATGAAGGGCCAGACCGTCCACCGCCCCGCCGGCACGCTGCGGGTGGAGGTGGGCGATGTGATCGCGCTGTTCGCGATGGCCAAGGACGTGCCGGAGGTGGAGCGGCTGTTGCAGGTCTCCATCGACTTCTTCTGACCAATGGGGGGGCTGGCGAACCTGCCGTTCCTGGTGATCCTGGCGGGGGTCGGGGCGGCGGCGATGTATGTGCCGGCGGCGATGGCCTATACGCTCGACCAGCACCGGGTGGGGCAGGCGTTCTTCTATTCGGGCACGCTGTTCCTGATGCTGGCGGTGATGGTGGCCATCGCCACCGCGCATCGGCGCCCGCGCGATGTGGTGCGCCGGCATCTGGCGCAGATGCTGGGGGCCTATCTTCTGCTGCCGCCGATGCTGGCGGTGCCCTTCGCGCAGGCGGTGCCGGACACGAGCTTCGCCAATGCATGGTTCGAGATGGTGTCCGCGTTCACCACCACGGGCGCGACGCTGTACACCGTGCCGGGGCGGCTGCCCGATCCGGTGCAGTTGTGGCGCGCGCTGGCGGGCTGGATGGGCGGCTTCTTCATCCTGCTGACCGCGGCGGCGATCCTGGCGCCGGTGAACCTCGGGGGCTTCGAGGTGCTGTCGCCGCAGGCGGCGGGCCGGGGGATCCGCGCGGGGCGGCAGATCACCGATGTGGCCGACCCGGCAGAGCGGCTGTGGCACCATGCGCGGGTGATCCTGCCGGCCTATGGCGGGGCGACGGTGGCGCTGTGGATGGCGCTGCATCTGGCGGGCGAGGGCAGCCTCATCGCGCTGTGCCATGCGATGGCGACGGTTTCGACCAGCGGCATTTCCCCGGTGCAGGGGCTGGCCGGGGGCAGCGCGGGTTTCCCGGGCGAGGCGCTGGTGTTTCTGGGCCTGATGCTGGCGGTGACGCGGCGGTTCTGGCCGGGCGCGGTGCTGCGCGCCGGGGCGCCCCCCCTTTGGCGCGACCCCGAGGTGCGGCTGGCCGCGGGTTTCGTCACCGCGATCCCGGCGCTTTTGTTCCTGCGCCACTGGATCGGCGCGATCGAGGGGGCGGCGCCCGACGATCCGGCATCGGCCCTCGAGGTGCTGTGGGGCGCGGTGTTCACGGTGCTGTCCTTCCTGACCACGACCGGATTCGAATCGCAGGGCTGGATCGACGCGCGGATCTGGTCGGGGCTGGAGGCGCCGGGGCTGCTGCTTCTGGGCCTTGCCATCATGGGCGGGGGCGTGGCGACCACCGCCGGGGGGGTGCGGCTGCTGCGGGTCTATGCGCTGTTCGAACACGGGCGGCGCGAGCTGGAAAAGCTGTCTTATCCCAGTTCGGTCGGCGGCGGCGGCGCGCGCCTGCGCCACCTGCGCGAGGACGGCGCCTGGATGGCCTTCATCTTCTTCATGCTCTTCGCGCTGACGCTCGGCGCGGTGAACCTCGCGCTGGCGCTGGCGGGGCTGGAGTTCGAGACCGCGCTGATCCTGTCCATCGCCGCGCTGACCACCACCGGGCCGCTGGCGGGCGTGGCGGCAGAGGCGCCGGTGGCCTGGTCGGGGCAGGGGGCCGCGGCGCAGGCGGTGCTGGCCGCAACGATGGTGATCGGCCGGTTCGAGACGCTGGCGCTGCTGGCGCTGATCGCGCCGGGGGCGTGGCGGCGGTAGGATGGGTGGGCATTTGCATCGACGTCAGGGCGGGGCGGGCGCTGGCCGGGGGATTGGGGCCCCCGGCCGGGGCAGCGGAACCGGCAGGATATGGCGAAGGCACGCGCCTTCGCCAGTCGGGCCGGGGGGGACGATTTCCCTCCTCCTCAAGCCCTCCCCGCGGCCGTTGTTTTCCGTCTGGAAACTGCCGCAGGCGCAATCCATAATGCCGCCACCGGCGGGGGACACCGCGGGGCAAAACTCGACGCGCGAAAAAAAGGCAATTACAACATGGCCGCCGACAAGCAAAATCTCCAGGACGCCTTTCTCAACCACGTCCGCAAGGCCAAGGTTCCGGTCACCATCTTTCTGATCAATGGCGTCAAGCTTCAGGGCGTCATCACCTGGTTCGACAATTTCTGTGTCCTGCTGCGCCGCGACGGGCAGTCGCAGCTGGTCTACAAGCACGCGATTTCCACCATCATGCCGGGCCAGCCGATCAGCCTTTACGAAGGCGACGACTGATCCCGCCCAGGGGACGGAGGGGCCGATGCGCGCCTATGTGCTGCACCCGGACCTGAAGTCCGATCCCGGGCGGCGGCTGCCCGAACTGCGGCTGGCAGAGGCCGTGGCGCTGGCCGCGGCGCTTCCCGACCTCGAGGTCGCGGGGGCAGAGGTCGTGCGCCTGCCGCGCGCCACGCCGGCGACGCTGTTCGGATCGGGCAAGGTGGCGGATCTGGGCGAACGGCTGACCGCGCTCGATGTCGGGCTGGTGCTGGTCGACGGGCCGGTCAGCCCGGTGCAGCAGCGCAACCTGGAAAAGGAATGGGGCGTCAAGCTTCTGGACCGGACCGGGCTGATCCTGGAAATCTTCGCCGACCGCGCCCGCACCCGCGAGGGCGTGTTGCAGGTGGAACTCGCGGCGCTATCCTACCAGCGCACGCGGCTGGTCCGCGCCTGGACGCACCTCGAACGCCAGCGCGGCGGCTTCGGCTTTGTCGGCGGCCCGGGCGAAACGCAGATCGAGGCCGACCGGCGCGCCATCGACGACGAGGTGGTGAAACTGCGCCGGCAGCTGGACCGCGTGGTGCGCACGCGCGAACTGCACCGCGCCGCGCGCCGCAAGGTGCCGTTCCCCATCGTCGCGCTGGTGGGCTATACCAACGCGGGCAAGTCGACGCTGTTCAACCGCATGACCGGGGCAGAGGTGCTGGCCAAGGACATGCTGTTCGCCACGCTCGACCCGACGATGCGGGGGGTCACGCTGCCCTCGGGGCGCAAGGTGATCCTGTCGGACACGGTGGGCTTCATTTCCGACCTGCCGACGCAACTGGTCGCCGCCTTCCGCGCCACGCTGGAAGAGGTGCTGGAGGCCGACCTGATCGTCCATGTCCGCGACATCAGCCACCCCGAGACCGCCGAACAGGCCGCCGATGTGGCCGAGATCCTGACGAGCCTCGGCGTGGCCGAGGATGTGGCGCGGATCGAGGTCTGGAACAAGCTCGACCTCGTGCCCGAGGGCGAGGCGCGCGCGGCGCTTTTGGCAGAGGCCCGCCGCCGCGAGGGCGTGTTCGCGGTATCGGCCCTGACCGGCGAGGGGCTGCCCGCGCTCTTCGACGCGATGTCCGACGCGCTGAGCGAACCCCGCACCGCGCGGACCCTGACGCTGCCCTTCGCCGATGGCCGGCGGCGGGCCTGGCTGCACGACACCGGGCTGGTGACGGCCGAGGTGGAAACCGACCGGGGCTGGCGCATCGAGGTGCTGTGGACGGCCCGTCAGGAACGGCGGTTCCGGGAAATGGCGGGCTGAGATCCTCCAGACCCCGCGCCGATCCGCGCGGCTGCCGTCATCGGGGTTCCTGCCGCGGCCACGCCCCGGCCTACAGCAGGGCGCCGCGCCGCTTCATCTTGCCGTAAATACTCCCGCCGGAGGCGCAGCTATCCGCCCGGCCACCCGCCGGGAGAAAAGGCGTGGCACCCGCAGGTCCCGGCATGATCCCCGCTACCGCCCCTCCAGCCGCGTCACCCCCACCGCCGCGGCGCGGGCGAGTTGCGGGTCGAGCGACATCGGGATGTATTCGCCGCGCCGCCACAATTCCCCCAGATTGTCGTAGAACCGGCTCAGCGGGTGGCCCGACTGGCCGGTGGAGATGATGAAGACCGAACTGTCGGGGTCGGCGAAGTCGTAGACGCCACGGTAGCCCGCGCCATGGACATTGGCGAAGGGATTGGTCCCCGTGCCCCGGGTGCGCCCGCGCAAAAGCGTGAAGTCGCCGCCCGAGGTCGATTGCCGCAGGTTCACCAGATGGCGCAGCAGCGGCACCTCGCCCAGGACGGTGTGGTCATGCGTCGCCTGATGCGCATCGCCCCACCGCCAGCTTTCGGGGTTCGCCCCATAGCGTTCCGTCAGCCAGATCAGCGCCGCGTCCAGCGCCTGGCGGGCGATCTCGGGGCAGGTTTCCACGGCCGAGGACTGGATCACGTCGCACCAGACCCCCGCGCCCTCCACATTGCGGAACACGCGCTCGATGAACAGCGGCTCGACATGGGTGAATTCGTCGGCCAAGGGCCCCAGTTCGTCGCGGATCAGCCGGTCCTGCAACGCGCGGGTCCAGGCCATGTGGATCAGCGGTTCGGGCAGATGTTCGTTCATCTCGCCGTTCCATTCGGCCAGCATCGCCAGCGCGCGCTGGCGCAGCCGCTCGGGCGTGCCCTCGGGCGCGGGATCGCCGGAAAACCACAGCTCCGCCCCGATCAGCGGCAAGAGCGTGCGCGCGGCGGGCGAGACGGTATCCAGCTGCGCCTCGATGAAGCTGTCGCGGGTATGCACCTCGCGCGCGCGCATCAGGCGCAGCCAGCGCTGGATCCGCTGCGTATCGCCCCAGAGGTAGGAGACATGGCCGGGGAAAGGCCTGTCCACCGTCTTGTTGTTGGTATTGCCGAGGATCCCGCCCGCGGGCGCGACGAAGCGGGGATTGTCGGCGAAGGGCAGGGCGCCGTTCCAGCGGTTTTCCGCCAGCCAGCCGGGGGCGGGCATGCGGCCGCGGCTTTGATGGCGGGCGTCGCGGCGGGGCAGGCGGCCCATCGTCACCAGCGCGATGTCGCGCCGGTCGGCCATGGTCACGTTCTGCGCCGGGGCGACGAAGCCCTCGCCCGCCGCCAGCCCCTCGGCCACGTTCTGCGCCGTCATCAGCCGCATCGCCGCAGTCATCGAGGCATCGGCGCCGTCCAGCACCGTCCAGGACAGCGCGGTGACATGGCCGGGGGGGGTGATGCTGGCGAGGTCGTAATGGCTGCCGGGCAGGACGGGGCCGTTTTCCGTCCAGCGCAGGGTGACGGTGACGGGCGCCGCGCCCTTGACGGTGATGATGGACCGGCGGGTGGTGAAGGGTTTCCAGCCCTCGGGGGTCAGGTATTCCTCGGCATTGTCGGGGTTCACCTTCTCGATCATCACGTCCTGATCGTCGACATAGGCAGAGGTCAGCGCCCAACCGAAATCCTCGGACCGGCCGCTGAGGACGACCGGCATGCCCGGGATGGTGCCGCCGATGACGCCGCCCGATCGCAGTTCCAGCCGCGCGAGATACCAGATCGCGGGGGCGGTGAAGCCCAGATGCGGGTCGTTGGCCAAAAGCGCCCCGCCCGCCGCCGCCCGTTCGGCGGAGGCCGCCCAGGCATTGGACGCCCCGGCGAAGGGCAGGCGGGGGAAGGGCGACAGCGGGTCGTCGGCGATGCGCAGGGCCGCGTGGCTGGGCCGCGCGCCGGGCACGATGCTGGCGTAATCGGGCAGGGCGGCCACGCCTTCGCCCGGGGCGTCGGGCAGGATGTCGCGCACCCGTTCGTCGGGCATCAGCAGCGAGACGCGGGCGCGCAGCACCTCGGCCTCCAGATGCGCGGACAGCTGCACCGCCATCAGCTTCATGATCGCCAGCGAATCCGCCGGCTGCCAGACCGCGATATCGGGCTCGAACAGGAAGAATTCCGGCGCGCCGCGGCCGAGCGCGCCCTCGTTCACCTTGGCGATCCAGGCGTTGACGCCCGCGGCATAGGCGTCGAGCGCGGCGCGCGTGGGGGCGTCTTGCGCCTCGACCGAGTTCAGCGCGAGCCCGTAGAGGTCGAGCCGCCGCATCAGCTCGTCGATCCTGGCGGTGCGCGGGCCGAAGAGTTCCGACAGCCGCCCCTGCACGGTGCGGCGCAGCATGGTCATCTGCCACAGCCGGTCCTGCGCATGGGCAAAGCCGAGGCCGAAGAACACGTCCGCGTCCGTTTCGCCGAAGATATGCGGCACGTTGGCGTTGTTGCGCACGATCTCTACCGGCGCGGTGAGGCCTGCGACCCGGTGGGTGGCGTTGTAGTCGGGGATAGAGCGCGACAGGAAATACCAGGCCCCCGCCAGCGCCAGAATGGCCAGCAGGACAAGCCCGGTGAAGATGCGCAGAAGCCAGCGGAGCAGAAGCGTCATCGGGGAACCATGCTTGACGTCACGGGCAAAGCCCGGTTCAAACCGGGTTTAGACCAAAGCACCGGCGGGGGAAAGCATGGCGAAGGTGGCGTTTCTGGGACTGGGCGTTATGGGCTTTCCGATGGCCGGGCATCTGGCGGCCAAGGGCCATGCGGTGACGGTGTGGAACCGGACGGCGGCCAAGGCCGAAACCTGGACGGCCCGGCACGGCGGCGCGCAGGCGCCGACGGCGCGGGCGGCGGCGGAAGGCGCGGAATTCGTGATGACCTGTGTCGGCAACGACGACGACCTGCGCGCGGTCTGCACCGGGCCCGAGGGCGCCTTCGCCGGCATGGCGTCCGGCGCGATCCTTGTCGATCACACCACCGTTTCCGCCCGCGTCACGCGCGAACTGGCATCCGAGGCGGCGGCGCGGGGCCTCGGCTTCGTCGACGCGCCGGTGTCGGGCGGGCAGGCGGGGGCCGAAGGCGGCGTGCTGTCGGTGATGTGCGGGGGCGATGCGGCGCAATATGCGGCGGCCGAACCGGTGCTCGCCGCCTATGCCCGCATCTGCCGCCGCCTTGGCGACAGCGGCGCGGGCCAGATCGCCAAGATGATGAACCAGATCGCCATCGCCGGCGCCGTCCAGGGCCTGGCCGAGGCGCTGCGCTTCGGCGAAAAGGCCGGCATGGACGGCGCCGCGGTGGTCGAGGTCATCAGCCAGGGCGCGGCCGGCAGCTGGCAGATGGCGAACCGCCACGGCACGATGCTGGAAGACCGCTATGATTTCGGCTTCGCGGTGGACTGGATGCGCAAGGACCTGGGCATCTGTCTGTCCACCGCCGACGAGATCGGCGCGCCCCTGCCGCTGACCGCGCTGGTCGATCAGTTCTACAAGGATGTGCAGGCGATGGGCGGCGGGCGATGGGACACCTCGTCGCTGCTGCGCCGCCTGCGCGCCTTCGGCTGACGGCTGGCCCGGCGGAAAGGGTGGCGGCCTCCGGCGGGGATATTTAAGGACAGAAAGTGAACGCGGTCTCGCCTCCGGCCGGCCTTCCTCACTTTCTGTCCAGAAATATCCCGGGGGGTCCGGGGGGCTGGCCCCCCGGCGCTGTCCTGACCATCCGAAGCCAACCTTTCCGATCCGCCCTTGCAATCCCCCCCGATCCGGGCTAAGCGCGCGACACTTCACAGGCGGGGGCGGGCCCTCGGGGGAGACATCCCCGAAAGGTCCACCGGTTGGGGCGCTGCCCTCAAATCCCCCGCCGCGGCGCAAACCGGAAAGGACAAGGACATGGCGCTTCCCGATTTCTCCATGCGTCAGCTGCTCGAAGCTGGCGTGCACTACGGGCACCAGACGCAACGCTGGAACCCGAAGATGGCCGAATACATCTACGGCGACCGCAACGGCATCCATATCGTCGACCTGACGCAGACCGTGCCGATGCTCGACCAGGCGCTCAAGGTCGTGCGCGACACCGTGGCCAAGGGCGGCCGCATCCTCTTCGTCGGCACCAAGCGCCAGGCGCAGAAGCCGGTGGCCGAGGCCGCGGAAAAATGCGCGCAATACTACATGAACCACCGCTGGCTCGGCGGCACGCTGACCAACTGGAAGACCGTCTCGCAGTCGATCCAGCGCCTCAAGCAGATCGACGAGCTGATGGCGCAGGGCGCCGAGGGCCTGACCAAGAAGGAACGGCTCAACATGGAGCGCGAGCAGGCCAAGCTGCAGGCGAGCCTCGGCGGCATCCGCGACATGGGCGGCGTGCCGGACCTGCTGTTCGTGATCGACGTGGGCAAGGAGGACCTCGCGGTGCTCGAGGCCAACAAGCTCGGCATCCCGGTCGTGGCCGTGGTCGATACCAACTGCTCGCCCAAGGGCGTCAGCTATGTCGTTCCGGGCAACGATGACGCGGCCCGCGCCATCGCGCTCTACTGCGATCTGGTCGCGCGCGCGGCGCTCGACGGCATGACGGCGCAGATGGGCGCCGCCGGCATCGACATCGGCGCGATGGACGAGGCGCCGGTCGAAGAGACCGCCGAGGGCTGAGGCCCGTTGCCGGGCTGTTACCGGGCGGGGGTATTCCCCCGTCCGCATTGATGGATTCCAATCGAGGAGAAGCCGAGATGTCGATTACGGCTCAGATGGTGAAGGAACTGCGCGAGGCCACCGGCGCGGGCATGATGGACGCCAAGAAGGCGCTGACCGAAGTGGCCGGCGATTTCGAGGCCGCCGTCGACTGGCTGCGCACCAAGGGTCTTGCCAAGGCCGCCAAGAAGGCCGACCGCGTGGCGGCCGAAGGGCTGATCGGCGTCGCCGTCACCGACGGGCGCGGCGTGGCGGTCGAGATCAACTCGGAAACCGACTTCGTGGCGAAGAACGCCGACTTCCAGACGCTGGTGCGCGAAGTGACCAAGGTCGCGTTGCAGACCGGCGACACGGTGGAGGTGCTGCGCGCGTCCGACCTGAACGGCCAGAGCGTGGAACAGACGCTGACCGACGCCATCGCCCGTATCGGCGAGAACATGACCCTGCGCCGGATGCATGTGCTGGAAGGCGACACGGTGGTGTCCTATGTCCACAACGCCGCGACCGAAGGCATGGGCAAGATCGGCGTGCTGGTGGCGCTGAAGGGCCCGGCCGACAAGGCGCAGGAAATCGGCAAGCAGTTCGCGATGCATATCGCCGCGACCTCGCCCCTGTCGCTGTCCGAGGCGACGCTGGACCCGGTGGTGGTGGAACGCGAGCTGCAGGTGCAGACCGCCAAGGCGCTGGAAGAAAACGCCTCTTCCGCCAAGCCGAAGCCCGAACAGGTGATCCACAACAACATCATCCCGGGCCGGATGAAGAAATTCCTGGCGGAAAACACGCTGCTCGGCCAGGCGTTCGTGATCAACCCGGATCTGACGGTGGAACAGGCCGCGAAAGAGGCGGGCGTCGAGATCACCGGCTATGCCCGCGTCGCCGTGGGCGAGGGGATCGAGAAGAAAGAGGAAGATTTCGCCGCCGAAGTGGCGAAGATGAACGCACGCTGAGCCTTTCGAGGCAGGGGGCCACGGCCCCCTCGGCGCGACGGACGGGGCCCCGCAGGCGATGCGGGGCCTTTTCGTTTGGGATGGGGGAGTGGCTGCTGTGCGGGACGAAGCGGTCGTTGGTGGGCCGTCAGTGTGGCCGCCACAAAGAAGGGCTTTAAGGGAGCAGACTATGACACGAAGTGGTGCCGTTCTGCTATGCCTGCTGATTTCAGGATGCGCTCAGGTGGATATAAAACGCCGGTCGTCCAACGATACTAATGGTCGGCAATATGCATATACAGCAGGAACCTTCTTTTATTCCAACAACATGGAAGTGCCTCGCAGGAGAATGCTAGAAGCTGCAGCGAGATTCTGCCAGCTACCCGTCGAAAGCGCTGAAACTCTAGTGGACTGGCGCGGGCCCTACGGCATACACGGGGCTTGGATGCTGGATTTTTCCTGTCCTACCCCATCCAACTGAACAGCAGCCAACTACCGCTAAGGACTCTTTCCACCCCAAAAACCAAAACGGTGCGGCCCTGGGGAGAGCCGCACCGCTTCCTTTCGCCTGCATTTGGGGAAACCAGGCGCGAAAGGTTTTGCGGCCGGGCATGCAACGATATGCGCCGCATGTCCGACCCCGGGCGAGCCCGGTTGCGCGGCACCAGCCTGAAATACGCGCCGATGCGTTGCCTGCTCCCTTGGCCAAGCCAACACTCACGGAACGGTTGCATGATGCAGGAGGACGTTACGTCAGGGTAGTAAGGGATTCCTTACCTTGCCATGTTCTGCGGTGCAGCGGGGTGGGGTGCGGCGAAAATATGGTTCATCATCGCGGCCTTGGCTACCGCATGGGCGGTGGTTTCCACATCCAGCGCCTCGCGCGCCAGCCGCAGGTGCTTTTCCACCATCGCGGGGGAAATCTGCATGATCTGGGCGATGTCCTGCGTCGTCTTGCCCTCTGCCACCCATTCCAGCGTCTCGCGCTGGCGCGGGCTCAGCGGGCGGCGCTGGATGGCGAAGGGCAGGTGGGTGATGCGCAGATGGGTGACGGTGCAGATGGTGTGGATCTCTTCGCCCTTTTCGGCCCAGACCGCATCCACCGCGTCCTGATCGAGCCCCGCCCGCGCCGTCAGCGCCATGGCGCCCTTGCCGCGGGGCACGAGGTCGGGAAAGCTGACGGTATAGCCCGCGGTCAGGCCGATGGCGCGGGCCTGATCCATCGCCGCGATCTCGTCCGATGACAGCAGGCCCGCGGCGCGTTGCTCGGCGCTCCACCGCCAGGATTGCGCGCCGGTGTTCTGCATCGCCCACCGGAACATGGGCGAGCGCATCAGCTGGCTCATCTCGCCTTCGCGCCGGGGCCGGCCGAGGCTGTGATTCGACAGAAAGATCGCGTCCGAGGTATCGACGGCGGACCCGTCGCGCAGGAAGCGGCTGAAACCATAGGTCACGCGGTCGAAGCCATAGGCGGCCATACGGGTCAGATGCAGTTGCCACAGTTCTTCGGGACTGCGCGCCTCGGCCACGCGCTGCATATGGGCCAGAGCACTGGTCACTGCGTTCCGTCCTGTCTTTCGCCCGGGCACAGCCCCACCCTCCGGGCGCGGGGCCCGAAGCGGTCAAGGTCGGCATGCCGGTTATCACCGTTTCCCCGACGCGGACTATACAGCGCCGCCCCGCCGGCTGTCGAGGCGGCAATGTCGCGCGGTCAGCCGGTCCTGCGCCGGGCGGTGTCGCGCCGCGTGGCGGCATGGGTCTGCGCCGTCAGGTCGGGGGCCAGCCGCAGCATCGCGTCGTACTGGGTCAGGAACACCTCGCCCGTCAGATCCTCCAGGAAATGCGAGCGTTTCAGCCGGTCCATCACCGGGCCCTTGACCTCCGACAGATGCAGGGCCACGCCGGAATCGCGCAGCATGGCGTTGATCGCCTCGAGGCTTTCCAGCGCCGAGGTGTCGATGTCGTTCACCGCCGGGCACATCAGCACCACATGGCGCAGCGCCGGGTTGCGGGCGACGGCGCCGTAGATCGTATCCTCCAGAAACCGGGCGTTGGGGAAATAGAGGCTCTCGTCCACCCGGATGGTCAGCACCTCGGGCGCGGTGACGACCTCGTGCCGGTCGATATTGCGGAAATGTTCCGTCCCCGGGACCTGACCCACCACCGCGACATGGGGCCGCGAGGTACGGTAGAGATGCAGCAGCAGCGACAGCGCCACCCCGGCAATGATCCCCGCCTCCACCCCCAGACCGAGCGTGACCAGGATCGTCGCCGCCATCGCCGCGAAATCGGTGCGCGAATAGGCCCAGGTGCGGCGCAGCGCGCCCGGATCCACAAGGCTGAGGACCGCGACGATGATCGTGGCGGCCAGCGTCGCCTTGGGCAGGAAGAACAGGAGCGGCGTCAGGAACAGCGTGGCCAGCGCCATGCCCACCGCCGTATAGGCCCCGGCGGCGGGCGTTTCGGCCCCGGCATCGAAATTCACCACCGACCGCGCAAATCCCCCCGTGACCGGAAACCCGCCCGACACCGCAGAGCCGATATTGGCCGCGCCGAGGGCGATCAGTTCCTGATCCGGGTCGATGCGCTGGCGCCGCTTGGCGGCCAGTGTCTGCGCAACCGAAATCGTCTCGACATAGCCGACGATGGCAATCAGCAGCGCCGGAACGGCGAGGCGCAGCCACAATTCCGGGTCCAGCGGGGGCAGGGCGGGCACGGGCAGGCCCTGCGGCACCTCGCCCACGATGGCGACGCCCTGGCCATGCAGCCCCAGACCCCAGGTGGCCAGCGTCGTCGCCGCCACCGCGAACACCGGCGCCGCCCGCGCGATCACCCCCGCCGGCAGATCCGCCAGCCCGCGCGCGCGCAGCCATCCCTTCATCCGGCTGCGCGCCCAGTAAAGGAACAGCGTGGCCGGTGCGCCGATCGCCAGCGTGATCCAGTTGATGCCGCCGAGCCCCGACAGGATGTTGCGCGCCAGTTCCACCAGCGTATGCCCGCCCGCGCCGATCCCCAGAAGATGCGGCACTTGCCCCGCCGCGATGATCAGCCCCGAGGCGCTGATGAAGCCCGAAATCACCGGATGGCTGAGGAAATTGGCGATGAACCCGAGCCGCAGCAGCCCCATCGCCACCAGCATCAGCCCCGACAGCGCCGCCAGCGCCACCGCCGCGCCCAGATATTCGGGCGTGCCCTGCGCCGTGAACTGCCCGACCGCGGCCGCCGTCATCAGCGATGCCACCGCCACCGGCCCGACCGCCAGCGCCCGCGCGGTGCCGAACACGGCATAGATCACCAAGGGCGCGATGGAGGCATAAAGCCCCACCTCCGCCGGCAGCCCCGCCAGCAGCGCATAGGCCAGCGACTGCGGGATCAGCATGATGGTGACGATCAGCGCCGCCAGCAGGTCGTTCATCAGGGTCTGGCGGGTATATGTCCTGCCCCAGTCCAGAATCGGAAAATATTTTTGCATCGCTGCGCCTGTTAAGCGGACAGCTTCTTCATATCATCCGAAACATACATTTCAAGATGCGAATATGTTTGCGGGGCAGGTCTGGGGTAGGGGGCGTGTCAGGGCGCGCCGCGTGCGACCTCTGCGGCGGCGCGGATGGCGCGGATGCGGGCGCCATAGCCCTCGGGCGCCGCGACCGACCCGGCCGAGAACACCGCAGAGCCCGCCACCAGCACATCCGCCCCCGCGGCGGCGACCAAGGGCGCGGTGTCCTCGGTGATGCCGCCGTCGATCTCGATATGGATCGGGCGGTCGCCGATCATGGCGCGCAAGGAACGGATCTTATCTATCTGGGAATGAATGAATTTCTGCCCGCCGAAGCCGGGGTTGACGGTCATCACGCAAACGAGGTCGATCATGTCCAGCAGATGCGCCACGGCGTCGATCCCGGTGCCGGGGTTGATCGCAAGGCCCGCCTTTTTCCCTGTGGCACGAATGGCTTGCAGCGTGCGGTGGATGTGCGGCCCGGCCTCCAGATGCGCGGTGATGATATCGGCGCCGGCGCTGGCGAAAGCCTCGATATAGGGGTCCACCGGGGCGATCATCAGATGCACATCCATCACGCCGCGCACATGCGGCCGGATCGCACGGCACATCTGCGGGCCGAAGGTGATGTTGGGCACGAAATGGCCATCCATCACATCGACATGGATCCAGTCGGCGCCCTGATCCTCGACCGCGCGACATTCGGCCCCGAAGGCGGCGAAATCGGCGGCGAGGATCGAAGGCGCGATCCTGATGCGGCGGTCGAAGGTCATGCGGTCCTCGCGGGTCAAGGGATGGCGGCGGTCTAGCGCGAAGGGGGGCACGGGTAAAGCCCGGGTTTGCGGGGGGCGAGCGGATCTGCAGAGGTATAATTTTTACATAATACCGATTATGCGTCTTTCATCCACCAATCCCCGCCCCTCATCCCGCCGGCAGCAGCACCGTGAACCGGCTGCCCTTGCCCTTTTCGCTTTCGATCTTCAGCCGCCCCCGGTGGCGCTGGACGATGTGCTTGACGATCGCCAGCCCCAGGCCCGTGCCGCCTTTCTCGCGCGAGCGGTGGTCGTCGGCGCGGTAGAAGCGTTCGGTCAGCCGTGGCAGGTGGATCGCGGCGATGCCTTCGCCGAAATCGGTGACGCTGATGCGTACCGCCGGGCCGCCGAGGGCCGCCACGTCGGTGCGGACGATCTCGATGTCCACCCGTTTGCCCGCGCCGCCGTATTTGATCGCGTTCTCGATCAGGTTTTGCAGCACCTGGGTGATCTGGTCGGCGTCGGCCGGCACCTCCACCCGTTCCGGCGCCGTCAGTGCCAGATCCACCCCGCCGGCCGCCGCCACGCCGCGCAGCGTGGCGACCGCGCCCTGGGCCAGCCCCACGACATCCACCCGCTGCGAAGGGCGCACGCGTTCCTCCGCCTCGACCTTGCCGAGCGACAGCAGATCCGCGATCAGCCGGTTCATCCGCGTCGCCTCGCGCTCCATGATCGTCAGGAACCGCAGCCGCGCTGCCGGGTCGTCGCGCGCGGCGCCTTTCAGCGTCTCGATGAAGCCCAGAAGCGCGGTCAGCGGCGTGCGCAGCTCATGGCTGACATTGGCGACGAAATCGCGGCGCATCGCATGGGCCTGTTCGATTTCCGACATGTCCTCGAAGGCGAGGCTGACGCCTTCGCCCGCCAGCGGCGTGACCAGCACGCGATAGATCGTGTCGCGGCTCGGCCCGGTGACGACGAGGCGGATCCGCTGCGCGCCCTGCCCGGCCAGCGCGCGTTCGACCGCGGCGACCAGTTCTGGCTGGCGCAGCGCGGTGGTGTAGTGGCGGCCTGCGGCATCCGCCCCCACCAGCGCGGCGGCGGGGGCGTTGGCGCGGCGGATGCGGGCGTCGGGGCCCAGAACCACCAGCGGCAGCGGCACGCCCTCCAGCAGCGCGGCCGGCAGGTCGGGGGTCTGCCCGCTCATGCCTGCACGCTGACGCAGGGGCAACCGCCGGACGGCGATGGAGCCGCTTGCCATCGGGCAAGGTGCTTTGTAACCTCCGCGCGGGTTTTGAAACGGATCTGCGGAAATGGCGCGCCGGGATGGGTTGGCATGGCAATTCGGGGCGCGCTGAGGTGGTGATCACGCAGGGAACGGCGCTGGCGATCGAGGTGCGCAACGCGCAATCCATCGTTTCGGCCTATGTGCCCCATTACGCGCTGGTCCTGACCCGCTTTGCCGCGCTGGATGCGGCGATGCTGGCGCGGGTGCAGCCCGATTGCGTGCTGTTTCCGCTGTTCGGGCCCAGTTTCGATGCGCATCAGGTGCTGGAACGGCTGCATGGCCTGCGGTTCCAGGGCACGGCCTGCGTGCTGACGCCGCATCTGCCCGCACCGCAGATGGTGCTGGAGGAGTTGCGGCGGCTGGCCGGGGCGCGGGATCTGACGCTGATGGAATTTCCCGCCCCCGGGCCGACGCAGCCCTGAGGGTTCAGCGCGCGGCAAGGCCATCGCGGAACCGCCGCATGTTCGCCTGATAGCCCGCGGCCCCGCGCAGGATGCCCGCCTGCGCCGCCGCATCCAGCATGCGCACCACCTTGCCCGGCGCACCCAGGACCATGGCGCCGTCGGGGATCTCTTTCCCCTCGGTCACGATGGCGCCGGCGCCGATCAGGCAGCCGCGGCCGATCTTCGCCCCGTTCATCACCACCGCCCCCATGCCCACCAGCGCGCCGTCGCCGATGGTGCAGCCGTGCAGGATCACCCGGTGGCCGATGGTGCAGTTTTCGCCGATGGTCAGCGGATAGCCCATGTCGGTGTGCAGCACGCAGTTTTCCTGCACGTTGGATCCCCGGCCGACCACGATTTCCTCGTTGTCGCCGCGCAGGGTGGCGCCGAACCAGACCGACGCGCCTTCCATCAGCACCACCTTGCCGATCACATTGGCGTCGGGGGCGACCCAGACGTCGCCGTTCGCGGGCAGGCGCGGTGCATGGCCGTCGAGTGCGTAGATCATTGGCGTTCCTCGAATTCGCGGTTCAGTCCCTTGACGAAATCCACCAGCACCGGCTGTCGGTTGCGGCGCAGACGTTCGGCCGTGACGATGGCGCGCAGGTCGGCCGCCGCCGCATCCAGATCGGTGTTGACCAGCACGTAATCGTATTCGGCCCAGTGGCTGATCTCGTCGCGCGCGCGCGCCATGCGGCCGGCGATGACCTCGGCGCTGTCCTGCGCGCGGGCGTGCAGGCGGTATTCCAGCGCCGCGATCGAGGGCGGCAGGATGAACACCGACACGACCTCGGCCCCGAGGGCGGAGTTGCGGATCTGCTGCCCCCCCTGCCAGTCCACGTCGAACAGCGTGTCGCGGCCGTCCAGCATCGCCTCTTCCACCGGGGCGCGGGGGGTGCCGTAGAGGTTTCCGAACACCTCTGCGTGTTCGAGCATCTGCCCCGCCGCCACCATCCCCTCGAACTCGTCGCGCGTTCGGAAATGGTATTCGCGCCCGTCAGCCTCGCCTGGCCGGGGGGCGCGGGTGGTGGCAGAGACCGAGAACCGGATCGTCGGGTCCCAGGTCATCAGCCGGTGCGCCAGCGTCGATTTCCCCGCCCCCGAGGGCGACGAGAGGATGAGAAGAAGGCCGCGCCGCTGCATGATCATTCCACGTTCTGAACCTGTTCGCGCATCTGGTCGATGATATGTTTGAGGTCAAGCCCGATCCGGGTCAGCGCCACCGCCTGCGCCTTGGAACACAAGGTGTTGGCCTCGCGGTTGAATTCCTGCATCAGGAAGTCGAGCTTGCGGCCCACCGGCCCGCCCTGCCCCAGCAGGCCGCGCGCGGCGGCGACATGGGCGTCGAGGCGGTCGAGTTCCTCGGTCACGTCCATCTTCACCGCGATCAGCGCCAGTTCCTGCGCCACGCGCGCCGGGTCGGCGCCGTCGGAATTTCCCAGCACGCGGGCGAGGTTTTCGCGCAAGGCATCGCCCATGCGGTCGCGCCGGGCCTCTGCCTCCACCCGCGCGGCGGCGACAAGGGCCGCGATGGCATCCAGTTGCCCGCCGATCACGCCCGCCAGCGCCGCGCCCTCTGCCGCGCGCATGGCGGTGAAATCGTCCAGCACCGGGCCGAGGTCGGCCAGCAGCGCCGCGCACAAGGCCGTCTGATCCTCGTCCTCCGCCCCGCCCAGTTCGGCCACGCCGCGCAGCGACAGCACCTCCGCCGCCGTGGGCGCGGCGACCGTCACCCCCGCCGCCTGCGCCTGCGCCGTCACCACGGCAAGCGCCGCCAGCGCCGACGACAGGCCCGCCGGGTTGACGCGCAGCCCCTCGCCCCCGCCCTCGCGGCTGATCTTCAGCGTCAGGGTGACATTGCCGCGCGCGATGCGGCGGGCGGCCTCGGCCCGCGCTGCGGTTTCCAGCCCCTCGATCGCCTCGGGCAGGCGCAGCCGCAGGTCGAGCCCCTTGCCGTTGACCGACCGCACCTCCCACCCCCAGCCAAGTCCGGCAAGCGCCCCCGCGCCCTGCCCGCGGCGGGCGGCAAATCCGGTCATCGACATCAGCGCGGTCATGGGCGGTCCTCGTGCAGTGCAGGTGCAGCAGACCACATCGCGCGCCCGGGCGAAAGCCCCGGGGATTCACCAATTGCGCAGAATCCCCGCCACCCTGCGCCGGGCGGGTGTATGTTAACGCCCGGGTAACGATTGCTGTGGCAGGATTAACCTTGCGGCGGGGGGATGCGATGGGGAAAGGGATCGGCGATGTGGTCACGCTCTGGGGCGGTGCGGGGATGAACGCCCTGCCCCCGCCCGAATTCGCGCAGCTTCGCGGCTATTGGGAAGGGTTGCGCCCCGCCCGCGGCCTGCCGCGCCGCGCCGACATCGACCCGCGCGGCATTGCCGCGATCCTCGACCGGGTGCTGCTGGTCGAACGCATCGCGCCGGGCCATGCGCGGATCCGGCTGGCGGGGATGCGGGCCTGCGATCTTCTGGGGATGGAACTGCGCGGCATGCCGCTGTCGGCGCTGGTGCTGCCGGGGTCGCGCCCGGGTTTCGCCACCGCGCTGGAATCGGTGTTCGCCACCCCCGCCATCGGCGATTTCACGTTCGAGGGCGAAAGGGGTCTTGCCCGCCCGGCGCTGTCGGCCCGGCTGCTGCTGTTGCCGGTGACGGGCCAGTCGGGCGCGCCCGACCGCGCGCTTGCCTGTCTGGCGTGCGAGGGGCAGGCCGGCCGCGCCCCGCGCCGTCTGGGCCTGCTGCGCGCGACCCATGCGCCGATCCCGGGGCTGGCGCCCCTGCCCGCGCCCGTATCCACGCCCGTACCCTCGCCCGTACCCTCGCCGGTGCCGGGGCTGGCCGAACCGCCCGCCGCCTTCACCCCCGCCCCCGGCCGCCCGCATCTGCGGCTGGTCGGGCGCGGGGACTAGCGGATCAGCCCACTGCCACGCGGCTGCCGCCGCGCTGCGCCGACAGCTCCTCGGCCACAAGGAAGGCCAATTCCAGCGACTGGCTGGCGTTCAGGCGCGGGTCGCAGGCGGTGTGGTAGCGGCTCGACAGATCCTCGTCCGTCACCGCGCGCAGGCCGCCGGTGCATTCGGTCACGTCCTTGCCGGTCATCTCGAAATGCACCCCGCCGGGGACCGTGCCCTCGGCCTTGTGCACGGCAAAGAACTCGCGCACCTCGCGCAGGACCGAATCGAAGGGCCGCGTCTTGTAGCCCGAGGCCGACTTGATGGTGTTGCCATGCATCGGGTCGCAGGACCACAGCACATTCGCGCCCATCTCGCGCACGACCCTGATCAGCCGCGGCAGGTGTTCGCCCACAGTCCCGGCGCCGAACCGCGCGATCAGCGTCAGCCGCCCGGGTTCGTTTTCCGGGTTCAGCACGGTGATCAGCCGCTTGAGGTCGTCGCCCGACAGGCTCGGCCCGCATTTCAGCCCGATGGGGTTCTGCACCCCCTTGCAGAAGGTGACATGCGCCCCGTCCGGCTGCCGCGTGCGGTCGCCGATCCAGATCATGTGCCCCGACCCCGCCACCGGCAGGCCGGTGGTGCTGTCGATGCGGCACAAAGCCTCTTCGTATTCCAGCAGCAGCGCCTCGTGGCTGGTGTAGAACTCGACCGAGGCGAGCGTATGCGCGTTTTCCGGCGTGATCCCGGCCGCGGTCATGAAGTCGAGCGCGTCGGAAATCCGGTTCGACAGTTCGCGATAGCGTTCGGCCTTGTCATGTTCGGCAAAGCCGAGCGTCCAGCTGTGCACGCGGTGGATGTCGGCGAATCCGCCGGTGGAAAAGGCGCGCAGCAGGTTGAGGCTCGCCGCCGCCTGCGTATAGGCCTGCAACATGCGCTGCGGGTCGGGGATGCGCGCATCGGCGGTGAAGTCGAAACCGTTGATGATGTCGCCGCGATAGCTCGGCAGTTCGACGCCGCCCATCGCCTCGGTCGGGGCGGAACGGGGCTTGGCGAACTGGCCGGCCATGCGGCCCACCTTCACCACCGGCACCTTGGCGCCATAGGTCAGCACCACCGCCATCTGCAACATGACGCGGAACGTGTCGCGGATGTTGTCGGCAGAGAATTCGGCGAAGCTTTCGGCGCAATCGCCCCCCTGGAGCAGGAAGGCCCGCCCCTCCGCCGCCGCCCCGAGCGCCTTTTTCAGCCGCCGCGCCTCGCCCGCAAAGACCAGCGGGGGATATTTCGCCAGCTGCGCCTCGACCGCCTTCAGCGCCGCCGCGTCGGGATAGTCGGGCATCTGCACGCGCGGGCGGTCGCGCCAGTCGGATTTGGTCCAGCCCTTGGGTGCGGTGGTCATCTCGGCTCTCCGGCTTCGTCACTGGCCTTGCATATAGACCCCGCTGGCCCCCGGTGCAAACCGGAATGGCCGGGCGATGATCCGGCGGTGGTGCGGGTGGAGATGTCGGGGGCCTCCGGCGGGGATATTTAGGGACAGAAAGTGAACAGGGGCGGCCCCTTATCCACTTTCTGTCGTTAAATATCCCGCGGGGGTCCGGGGGTGCGAAGCCCCCAGCGCCGCCCGTGCCATCAGCCCGGCGTGATGCGGAAGGCGGCGCCCTGCCCCACCGACAGGAACCAGATCGCGCCGTCCGGGGCCTCGCGCAGGTCGCGGACGCGGGCGGTTTCCGGCGTCGCGATGCGGGTCTGCGCCCATCCGCCGGGGCCGGGGGCGGCGGGGTCGAGGCGCGCGATATGGTCGGATTTCAGGCTGCCGATCAGGTGATGGCCCGCCCAGTCCGGGAACATCCGGCCCGAACAGACGGCATGGCCCGAGGGCGCGATGGAGGGGTCCCAATAATGCGCCGGCTGTTCCATCCCCGGGGCCTTGGTGCCGGTGCCGATCTTCGCGCCCGAATAGTCGCGCCCCCAGGTGATTGCCGGCCAGCCGTAGTTCGCGCCCGGGCGGATGCGGTTCACCTCGTCCCCGCCCCGCGCGCCATGTTCCGACAGCCAGAGCGCACCCTCCGCATCGAGCGCCATGCCCTGCGGGTTGCGGTGGCCGTAGCTGTGGATTTCGGCCAGCGCGTCGTCGCGGCCGGCAAAGGGCGCGTCGGGGGGAATGCCGCCCGCACGGGTGAACCGCAGAAGCTTGCCGTTGTGGCGCGTCAGGTCCTGCGCAAGGTCCCTCTGCCCCCGGTCGCCGATGGTCAGCGCCAGCGTGCCGTCCGGCAGTTCCGCGATCCGGCCGCCGAAATGCTGCCCCGCCCGGCTGCCCGGCATCTGGAACAGCACCCGCAGGTCCGCCAGCCGCCCGGCCGGCAGGTCGAGCCGCGCGGCGGCCAGTGCCGTGCCCGCGCCCGCCCCCTGCGGCGCGGCGTAGCTGAACAGGATCTCGGCCGTCTGCGCAAAATCCCGCGGGATGCAGAGGTCCAGAAGGCCCCCCTGCCCCCGCGCGGCGACCTGCGGCAGCCCCTCGACCGCGCGGCCCTCGGCCCCCGGGGCCGCGAAATGGCGCAACCGGCCGTCGCGTTCGGTGATCAGGAAGCCGCCATCGGGCAGAAAGCCGATCGCCCAGGGTTCCGCCAGCCCCGCCGCCACGGGTTCGATCCGCAGCGGCGCGGGCGCGGCGCGCAGCACCGCGGGCGCGGCCAGCGCGGCGACGACGCCGCCCGCGAGACAGGCCAGCACCTGCCGGCGGCGGGGGGCGAAAACGGGGTTCCCAAGGCTCATTTCCCACAGATGGGGCCTTTGGCGCGCCAATCCAGCCCAAAACTGCCGCAACGCCAACCGCGCAACATCTTTTCTTTCGAAACCACCCGCTCTAGGCTGCGTCAGGGCTAACAAACAATTCAGGGAGACACGCAATGCGGAAACTGATGCTCGCCACGACCGCCATGGTTGCGCTGGCCGGGGCCGGGCAGGCCGAAGAGGTCAAGATCGGGGTCATCCTCGGCTTCACCGGCCCGCTCGACCAGATCACGCCCAACATGGCCAACGGCGCCGAACTGGCCATCAAGGAAGCCAACGAGGCCGGGAACTTCCTGAACGGCAGCACCGTGGTATCCGTCCGGGCCGATTCGACCTGCGTCGACGCCGCCGCGGCGACGGCGGCGGCGGAACGGCTCGTCACCTCGGACAAGGTGAATGCGATCATGGGGGCGGATTGTTCCGGCGTCACCGGGGCGATCCTGCAGAACGTCGCGCGGCCGAACGGGATCGTGATGATCTCTCCCTCGGCCACCTCGCCGGGGCTGAGCACGGCAGAGGACGACGGGCTCTTCTTCCGCACCGCGCCCTCCGACGCGCGTCAGGGCGAGGTGATGAGCGACATCATGCTGGAACGCGGCATCAAGACCGCCGCCGTCACCTATGTGAACAGCGACTACGGCAAGGGGCTCGCCGACAGCTTCCAGGCCGCCTATGAAAAGGCCGGCGGCAAGGTGACGATCTCTGCCGCGCACGAGGACGGCAAGGCCGACTACAACGCCGAGGTGGGCGCGCTGGCGTCGGCGGGCGGCGATGCGCTGGTGGTCGCGGGCTACAACACCGGCGGCGGGCTCCACATCATCCGCACCGCGGTGGAAAACGGCGCGTTCGAAACCTTCGTGCTGCCCGACGGCATGGTGGGCGGCGACCTGACCTCGGCGGTGGGCCCGGATCTCAACGGGTCGTTCGGGCAGAAGCCGGGGTCGGACAGCGAGGGTGTGGGCATCTTCGCCGAACTGGCCGCGGCCGCGGGTTTCCCGGGCGATGCGACCTATGCGCCCGAATCCTACGACGCGGCGGCGCTGATCCTGCTGGCGATGCAGAAGGCGGGGTCGTCCAGTTCGGCCGACTTCAAGGCCGCGGTGATGGATGTCGCCAACGCCCCGGGCGAAAAGATCATGCCCGGCGAACTGAAGAAGGCGTTCGACATCCTCGCCGGCGGCGGCGACATCGACTATGTGGGCGCGACCGCCGTGGAACTGGTGGGCCCGGGCGAGGCCGCGGGCAGCTTCCTCGAAATGGAAGTCAAGGACGGCGCCTTCGCGACCCTCGGCGCACGCTGAGCCCTTGCCATCGGGACCGGCCCGGGTGTGCGCCCGGGCCGGTCCTGCCAGAAACAGGGCGGGCGGCCCCACGGGGAAACGCCGGTCCACGGGGAGACCACGCATGATCGTCGTGCAAGACCTGCACCGGCATTTCGGCGGATTCCGCGCTGTCGACGGCGCGTCGCTGGAAATCGCCGCAGGCTCGATCACCGGGCTGATCGGGCCCAACGGTGCGGGCAAGACCACGCTTTTCAACGTCATCGCCGGACGGCTGCCGCCCACCTCGGGCCGGGTGTTCATGGCGGGCGAGGACATCACCGGCCTGCCCCCGCACGAGTTGTTCCACAAGGGATTGCTGCGCACCTTTCAGATCGCGCATGAATTCGGGTCGATGACCGTGCGCGAGAACCTGATGATGGTGCCCGCCCGGCAGTCGGGCGAGGTGCTGTGGAACGCCTGGTTCCACCCCGGCCGCGTGCGCGCCGAGGACCGCGCGATCCGCGACAAGGCCGACGAGGTGCTGGAGTTCCTGACCATCAGCCATCTGGCCGACCAGAAGGCCGCCAATATCTCGGGCGGGCAGAAGAAGCTGCTGGAACTGGGCCGTACGATGATGGTGGACGCGAAGATCGTGTTCCTCGACGAGGTGGGCGCGGGCGTGAACCGGACGCTGCTGAACACCATCGGCGATGCGATCATCCGGCTGAACAGGGAACGCGGCTATACCTTCTGCGTGATCGAGCACGACATGGATTTCATCGCCCGGCTTTGCGATCCGGTGATCGTGATGGCAGAGGGCAAGGTGCTGGCCCAGGGCACGGTGGACGAGGTGCGCAACGACGAGCGCGTGATCGAGGCCTATCTGGGAACCGGGTTGAAGAACAAGGTGGTGGCGAATGGGTGAGCGTGGCTTGGGGCGGCGGACCCCGGGGCGCTGCCCCGGCCCCCGGAGTATTTGGGAAAAGATGAAGCCGGGGGGGCGCCGCTTGGGGGTGAAAAAGGGGACCGCGCATGGCTGAACCCTTCCTCATCGGCGAGAACATGACCGGCGGCTATGGCGCGGCCGACATCCTGCACGGCTGCACCCTCGCCGTCGAACGCGGGCAGATCGCGGTCATCGTCGGCCCGAACGGGGCCGGCAAGTCCACGGCGATGAAGGCGGTGTTCGGCATGCTGCGGCTGCGCGCGGGCCATGTGCGGCTGGCGGGCGAGGACATCACCGCCCTGTCGCCGCAGGCGCGGGTGGCCAAGGGCATGGCCTTCGTGCCCCAGACCCACAACATCTTCACCTCGATGACGGTCGAGGAAAACCTGGAAATGGGCGCCTTCCTGCGCCGCGACGACATCCGCGGCACGATGGAACAGGTCTACGACCTCTTCCCCATCCTGCGCGACAAGCGCCGCCAGCCGGCGGGCGAATTGTCGGGCGGCCAGCGCCAGCAGGTCGCCGTGGGCCGCGCGCTGATGACCCAGCCCTCGGTGCTGATGCTGGACGAACCGACCGCGGGCGTGTCGCCCATCGTCATGGATGAATTGTTCGACCGTATCATCGAGGTCGCGCGCACCGGGATTTCCATCCTGATGGTGGAACAGAACGCCCGCCAGGCGCTGGAGATCGCGGATATGGGCTATGTGCTGGTGCAGGGCGCGAACCGCTTCACCGACACCGGCAAGGCGCTGCTGGCGGACCCCGAGGTCCGGCGCAGCTTTCTGGGGGGCTGAGGCGATGCGGTGCATCCTGATCGCGATCATCAGCCTGATGCCGATGGCCGGGCGGGCGGCGGCGGCCGACCTGTGGTGCATGCCGGACCGGCTGTGCCGGGGCGACCGCTGCGCGCCGACGCGGGACGAGGAAACCTCGCTGCGGCTGCGCGATTTCGAGGGCGCGCGGCCCGTGCTGCGCAGCCATGCCGAGGACGTGCCGATGCGCCCGACGCAGCAGGGCGCGACGGCAAGCTGGCAGGGCACCGATGCGGCGGGGGCGGTTCTGGCGCTGTCATGGCGGCGCAGCGATGGCGGCTTTGCCTTCCTGCGGCGGTTCGAGGGGCGCGACTGGACGGCCTCGGGCCGCTGCGAGGTGCAATGATGCGGGTTCTCGGCGGTCTTGCGCTTGCCGTCCTCTGCGCTCCCGGTTCCGGGCCGGCGCTCGGGGCGGCGGCGGCGCGGAATTTCAACGAATCCCCGGCCTGGCGGTTCGAATGCAGGCTGGATGCCGTGTCGCGGGGCGACAGCTGGTGCATCGCCCCGACCGAAGGGAGTTCATGCAGCACCGCGGTCACGATCACATGGCACCGCGACCGGGGCGTCGCCACGCTGATCTGGGGGAACGGAGACGGAAAGGGGCTTCGCGAAGTGGAAGGCTTTTCCGACGGCAACGGGCAGCATACCGTGCATTTCTGGTATTCTCCGGCAACGGCCAGATATACCGCGCCGGAAACCGCGGCCTCGCGGTATGGCGGGTGGGTGGAGGGTTTCGGCCCCGGCTTCGTGTCGCTGCGGATCACCGGCGAGGCGGCGATGACCACCCATGACATCATTTACGGCGGCATGAAGGCCCTGACGCGGGAGGGCCGCTGCACCGTCGAGGCGATCTGGCCAGAGAGGACGGAATGATGGATTTCCTCAACGGTCTCGTGGCCTTCCTCAACTTCGTCTTCATCCCCGGGATGGCCTATGGCGCGCAGCTGGCGCTCGGCGCGTTGGGCGTCACGCTGATCTACGGCATCCTGCGGTTTTCCAACTTCGCCCATGGCGACACGATGGCCTTCGGCACCATGGCGACGATCCTCGTCACCTGGGCGTTGCAGGGGGCGGGGATCGGGCTCGGCCCGCTGCCCACGGCGCTTCTGGCGCTGCCGGTGGGGATCGCCGTCACCGCGGCGCTGGTTCTGGGCACCGACCGGGCGGTCTATCGCTTCTACCGCCGGGTGCGGGCGGCGCCGGTGATCCTGGTCATCGTCTCGATGGGGGTGATGTTCGTGATGAACGCCCTTGTCCGCTTCATCATCGGGGTGGACGAGATTTCCTTCGCCGACGGCGGCCGCTTCGTCATCGGCGTGCGCGAGTTCCGCGAGGCGACGGGCCTGTCCGAGGGGCTGGCGATCCGCACCACGCAGCTGATCACCATTCTGGTCGCGGCGCTGGCAGTGGCGGCGCTGTTCTGGTTTCTGGGCCGCACCCGCACCGGCAAGTCGATGCGCGCCTATTCCGACAACGAGGATCTGGCGCTTCTGTCCGGCATCAACCCCGAACGGGTGGTGGCGGTGACATGGATCCTCGCCGCCGCGCTGGCGACGACGGCGGGGGTGCTTTACGGGCTGGACAAGAGCTTTCGCGCCTTCACCTATTTTCAGCTTCTGCTGCCGATCTTCGCCTCGGCGGTGGTGGGGGGCCTCGGGAACCCCTTGGGCGCGATCGGGGGCGGGTTCATCATCGCCTTTTCCGAGGTCGCCGTGACCTATGCCTGGAAGAAGGTGCTGACCTACTGGCTGCCCGACAGCATGGCGCCCGACGGGCTCGTGCAGCTGATGTCGACCGATTACAAATACGCGGTCAGCTTTGCGATCCTGGTGGTGGTGCTGCTGTTCCGGCCCACGGGGCTTTTCAAGGGGAAATCGGTATGAGGGCGGACATGCGCACGGTCGGGCTGTTCGCCGCGGTGACGGCCCTTTTCGTCATTACCGGCTTTGCCCAAAGCTGGAACCTGTCGTTGCAGATCCTGAACATGGCGCTGGTGTCGGCGATCATGGCGCTCGGCGTGAACATGCAATGGGGCTATGCGGGGCTGTTCAACATCGGCGTCATGGGGTTCGTCGCGCTCGGCGGGCTGGCGGTGGTGCTGACCTCCATCCCGCCGGTGTCGGCGGCCTGGGCGGCGGGGGGCCTGCGCGTGATGCTGGGGCTGGTGCTGGGGGCGGCGACGGTGGTGGCCGCGGTGCTGGCCTGGCAGCGGCTGCCCAAGGGACGGATGCGCGGCGCGGTGGTGCTGGCGATCCTGCTGGTGGGGTTGATCGTGTTCCGTGTGGTGATGCTGCCCGGACGCGCCGCGATCGAGGCGGTGAACCCCGCCTCCACCGGCTTTCTGGGCGGGCTCGGCCTGCCGGTCATCCTGTCCTGGCCGGTGGGCGGGCTATTGGCGGCCGGGGCGGCCTGGGCCATCGGCAAGACGGCGCTCGGCCTTCGCTCGGATTACCTCGCCATCGCCACGCTCGGCATTTCCGAAATCATCATCGCCTTTCTGAAGCACGAGGACTGGCTGGCCCGCGGCGTCAAGAACGTCGTCGGCCTGCCCCGCCCCGTGCCCTACGAGGTCGACCTGCAACGCGACCCCTGGTTCCTGTCCTGGGCGTCGGACTGGGGGTTCAACCCGGTGTCGGGGTCGGCGGTGGTGGTCAAGCTGTGCTATGCGGGGCTGTTCATCCTTGTCCTGCTGGCGCTGGTCTGGCTGCTGGAAACCGCCTGGCGCAGCCCCTGGGGCCGGATGATGCGCGCCATCCGCGACAACGAGATCGCGGCGGAGGCGATGGGCAAGGATGTCACCCGGCGGCATTTGCAGATCTTCGTGCTGGGATCGGCGGTGATCGGCATCGCCGGGGCGATGATGACCACGCTGGACGGTCAGCTGACCCCCGCCACCTATCAGCCGCTGCGCTTCACTTTCCTGATCTGGGTGATGGTGATCGTCGGCGGGTCGGGCAACAACTGGGGCGCGGTTCTGGGCGGGTTCCTGATCTGGTGGCTCTGGGTGACGGTGGAGCCCATCGGGCTGTGGCTGATGGATCTCATCACCTCGGGCATGGCCGAGGGCGCGCTGAAATCGCGGCTGCTGGAGGCGGCGGCCCATATGCGGCTGCTGGTGATGGGGCTGGTGCTGCTGCTGGTGCTGCGGTTCAGCCCGCGGGGGCTGCTGCCGGAACGGTGAAGGGGCAGGCCGTTACGCGGCGTTCCTCATGCACTGCGTGAAGCCTGTCCAGCTTCGCGCAGCGCATGAGGTTCTTGCCGTAGCCCTTTGATTCCGGCCTGAAACCTACAGCGCCGTCCAGCCGCCATCGACGCTGATCGTGGTGCCCGTCACCTGATCCGCCGCGGCAGAGGCGAGGAACACCGCCGTCCCCCCGATCTGTTCCACCGTCGCGAACTGACCCGAGGGCTGGCGCGCCAGCATCACCTTGGCGATGACGGTTTCGCGATCCATGTTGTGGACCTGCATCTGGTCGGGGATCTGCGCCTCGACGATGGGGGTCAGCACATAGCCCGGGCAGATCGCGTTGCAGGTGATGCCCTGCCCCGCGCATTCCAGCGCCACGGTCTTGGTCAGCCCCACCACCCCGTGTTTGGCCGCGACATAGGCCGCCTTGTAGGGCGAGGCCGTCAGCCCATGGGCCGAGGCGATGTTGATGATCCGCCCCCATCCCTTTTCCCGCATCCCCGGCAGCGCCGCGGCGGTGGTGTGGAAGGCGGAGGACAGGTTGATGGCGATGATCGCATCCCATTTCGCGGCCGGGAACAGTTCGACCGGCGCGACATGCTGGATGCCGGCGTTGTTCACCAGAATGTCGCAGCCCCCGGCCTTTTCCACCAGCGCGCGGCAGTCGTCGGGTTTCGACATGTCGGCGCCGATGTAACGGACGCGGACACCGTGATCACGGGCCAGCCGGTCGGCCAGCGCGTGGTCCTCGGGCCGGTCGGTGAAGGAGTTGACGACCAGATCGGCGCCCGCGCGCGCCAGTTCCTCGGCCACGCCCAATCCGATCCCGGAATTGGACCCGGTGACGATCGCGGTCTTTCCCCTGAGGCTCATGTGTCCCTCGCCTGTTGCGGATCAGGCCGACCATGCCCGCCACCGCGAAGGGGCGCAAGGGGAACACAGCGCCAAAAAAAACGCCGGCACGAGGCCGGCGTTGAGTATTGAGGCAGGTTTCATACAGGCAAGAAACCTATCGAGCAGTAAGATTTATATAGCGCCTATGTGCGCGGCTTCCAAGCTAAAAGTTTGAACCCCCGCGCCGGGGCGGCTAGGGTCGCGGGCAGGCGAACACGGCTTTGCAGGACTGTCCCCGACATGAGAAAGCAGAATTTCGGCGCGCTGCGTCTGGTCCCGGCCCTGCTGGCGGCGGGGGTTCTGGCCTGTGCGGCGGCGGCGGAACCGACGCCCCGGCACGGCATCGCGATGTATGGCGAACCCGCGCTAGCCCCTGATTTCATTGCACTTCCCCAGGTGAACCCGGATGCGCCCAAGGGCGGGCGGATCGTCTTTGGCGAAACAGGGGGCTTCGATTCGCTCAACCCGTTCATCCTCAAGGGCCGCGCGCCCTGGGGGGTGGCGAGCTTCACGGTCGAAACCCTGCTCGGGCGGGCGTGGGACGAGCCCTTCACGCTCTACGGTCTGCTGGCGGAAAGCGTGATCACGGATGAGGCGCGAACTCACGTGGAATTCATCCTGCGTGAGTCGGCGCGATTCGCGGATGGCAGTCCGGTGACGGTCGAGGATGTGATCTGGTCCTTCCACATGCTCGGCGAAAAGGGCGCGCCGCGGTTCCATGCCGCGACGCAGAAGGTGGCGCAGGTGGTACAGACGGGGCCGCGGTCGGTGCGGTTCGATTTCGCCGTGGCGGACCGCGAACTGCCGCTGATCCTCGGCCTGCGGCCGATTCTCAAGAAGGCGCAATGGGATGGGCGCGATTTCGCCGCCTCGGGGCTGGAGCCGCCGATGGGGTCGGGCCCCTATGTCGTGGCCGCGCAGGAACCCGGACGCTTCATCACCTTCCGCCGCAACCCCGACTGGTGGGGCAAGGATCTGCCCTACAACCGGGGCCAGCACAATTTCGACGAGATTCGCTTCGACTACTTTTCCGATGCGAATGCGGTGTTCGAGGCGTTCAAGGCCGGTGTGATCACGAGCTTCCGCGAAACCTCCGCCGCGCGGTGGGCCACGGCCTATGACTTCGACCGTGTGGCCTCGGGCGCGGTGGTGAAGTCGGAGATTCCGCACGGGCGGCCCTCGGGCATGTCGGGGCTGGCGTTCAACACCCGCCGCCCCGTGTTCACCGACTGGCGCGTGCGCGAGGCGCTGATCCAGGCGTTCAATTTCGAGTTCATCAACACCACGCTCAACGGCGCGGTGGAACCCCGCATCGCTTCGGTCTTTTCCAACGCGCCGCTGGCGGGGGGGCCGGGGCCGGCGGCGGGCGCGGTGCGCGACCTGCTGTTGCCCTTTGCCGACAGCCTGCCCCCCGGCGCGCTGGAAGGCTATGCCCTGCCCGCCACCGACGGCACCGCCGCCAACCGCGCCGGCATCCGCCGCGCCATCGCGCTGATGGCAGAGGCGGGCTGGACGGTGCAGGAGGGGCAGATGAAGGATGCGGCGGGCACCCCCTTCACCTTCGAGATCCTGTTGCCGCAGGGCGCGGCGGAAATGCGGGCGGTGGTCAACATCTATGCCGCGGCACTCGACCGGATGGGGATCGCGCCGCGCGTGGCGCTGGTGGACCCGGCACAGTATCAGGCGCGCACCGCCGCCTATGATTTCGACATGACGCCCTGGACGGTGGCGGTGTCGCTGTCGCCGGGCAACGAACAGCGGCTCTACTGGGGCCGGTTCGGGGTGGAGGCGCCCGGCACGCGCAACCTGCCCGGGATCGACAGCCCGGCGGTGGAGGCGATGATCGACCGCATGCTGACCGCCACCGACCCGGCCGATTTCACCGCCGCGGTACAGGCGCTCGACCGTGCGCTGACGGCGGGGCGCTATGCCATCCCGCTGTGGTTCGCCGACCGCGGCCGCATCGCCCATGACAGCCGCCTGCGCTACCCCGACCATCTGCCGGTCTATGGCGACTGGCAGGGCTTCCAGCCCGAGGTCTGGTGGTATGCCGAATGATGCCCTATATTATCCACAGGCGGAGGATACCGCGCACGAGGCATGAGGCAGACATGAAGAAGATCATCGGGACCGCGCTGGTGCTGCTGGCGCTTGGCGCATGCAATACGGTGGACGGCGTGGGCCGTGACATTTCGGGCGCGGCGGTGACGGTGCAGGGCTGGTTCTGACGGCACGCCCGGGCGCATGGGTTCAGCCGGAATTTGCCGTCGCCCGGCCGACAGGCTACAAGCGGCCGGGGCGTTGCGGGGCCCGCAGGTGGGCGTAGGGGCATGGGGGCCGGCATGACGCAGGTGACACTCGACATCTTTTCCGATCCGGTCTGCCCCTGGTGCATGATCGGCAAGGCCAATCTGGACCGCGCGCTGGAACAGCGCCCCGGCCATCCCTTCCGCATCGAATGGCACCCGTTCCAGCTGAACCCCGACCTGCCCCCCGGCGGCGTGGACCGGCGCGACTATCTGGAGGCCAAGTTCGGCGGCCAGGCCCGCGCGGTGGAGATCTACGCCCAGGTGATGCGCGCGGCAGAGGCCGCGGGGGTGGACATCAACCTCGACCGCATGGCGGTGCAGCCGAACACGCTCGACGCCCACCGGCTGATCCACTGGGCGGGGATCGAGGGGCGGCAGAACGCGGTGGTCGCGGCGCTGTTCCGCGCCTATTTCCGCGACGGCCGGGACATCGGCGATGCCGCGGTGCTGGCCGGGATCGCGGCAGAGGCGGGGATGGAGGGCGCGATGGTCGCGCGCCTGCTGGCCACCGATGCCGACCGCGACGCCATCGCCGCACGCGACAGCCACGCCCGCCAGCGCGGGGTGAACGCGGTGCCGACCTTCCTCGTCGCCAACCAGTATGTGGTTTCCGGCGCGCAACCGCCCGCCTTCTGGCTCCAGGTCATCGACGAACTCGCCGCGGTGCGCTAGCCGCCGCCATGGCCCGTCGCGGGCCGCTGTGCGGACCGGCGCCAACCTGCCCCCCGACCTGTGCGGCCCCGCACCCCTGCGCCCCCCCGGGCGGGTGCTGGCGCCCGGGCGTTTTGCGGCGTACTAGGCTGACATGACCCATACGCCGCCCCAGTCCGCCCCGCCCTCCGCGCATCGTCTGTCGCTGCTCGAATTCGTCGTGCTGGTGGCGCTGCTGTTTTCCACCGTCGCCTTTTCCATCGACGCGATGCTGCCGGCGCTGCCGGAAATCGCCGGCGAACTGACACCGGCCAACCCCAACCGGGCACAGCTGATCCTGACGAGCTTCGTCTTCGGCATGGGGCTCGGCACCTTCGTGGCGGGGCCGCTGTCCGACAGGCTGGGACGGCGCGCGGTGATCATCGGCGGCGCGGCGCTTTACTGCGTGGGCGCGCTGGTGGCCTGGCAGGCGGATTCGCTCGAGGCGATCCTGGCCGCGCGGCTGGTGCAGGGCCTGGGGGCGGCGGGGCCGCGGATCGTCACCATCGCCATGCTGCGCGACCTTTACGCCGGCCGGCAGATGGCGCGGATCATGTCGATCGCGATGATCGTCTTCGCGCTGGTGCCCGCAGTGTCGCCCGCGCTCGGCGCGGTGATCATCGGCTTTGCCGGCTGGCGGTCGATCTTCCTCGCCTTCCTGCTGTTCGCGGCGGTCTCGGTCGGCTGGCTCTGGCTGCGCCAGCCCGAAACGCTGCCGCTGTCGGCCCGCCGCCCGCTCGCCCCCCGCGCGCTGCTGGCCTCGGCGCGCGAGGTGGTGGCGCATCCGGTGGTGCGCATCAGCGTGGCGGCGCAGGGGCTGGTGTTCGGGGCGATGTTCGGCACGCTGTCCTCGGTCCAGCAGCTTTTCGACCAGACCTACGGACGGGGCGACAGCTTTCCGCTGTGGTTCGCGCTGATCGCGGGGCTGGCGGGCATGGCGAGCATGATCAACGCCTCGCTGGTGGTGCGGCTCGGCATGCGGCGGATGGCGCGCGGCTCGCTGGCGTTGCAGGTGGCGATGTCGGGCACGATGGCGGTGCTGACGGCGACCGGGGTGGTGCCGGCGGGGCTCGCCTTCCCGGTGTTCATGATCTGGATGGTGGGCGTGTTCTTCATGGTTGGGCTGACGCTCGGCAACATCAACGCGCTGGCGATGGAACCGATGGGCCATATCGCGGGCATGGCGGCCTCTGTCACCTCGTCGCTGGCCACGGTGATGGGGGTGCTGATCGCGGCGCCGGTGGGGCTGGCCTTCGACGGCACCGCGCTGCCGCTGTCGGCCAGCGTGGCGGTGCTGGCGCTGCTGGCCTTCCTGCTGCTTGGCCGCCTGCCGCATTCCGGGCCCCCTGCCCGGCTGTAGTGCAGGCGGCGCGTGCGGGAGCCTCCGGCGGGGATATTTAAGGACAGAAAGTGACAGGGGGCACGCCGCTTCTTTATTTTCTGTCCATAAATATCCCGGGGGGTCCGGGGGGCTGGCCCCCCGGCGCCGTCATGGACGCAACAGCAACATCTGACTTCAGCCGATCACCACCCGCGCATGGCGCTTGCGGCCCGCGGTCAGTTTCAGCGCATCGGCCAGATCGCCCGCGCGCACCAGCTGCCCCGCATCCAGCACGGGTTCGTCGTTCAGCCGCGCGCCGCCCTCGGCGATCAGGCGTTTCGCGTCCTTGCCCGATTTCGCCAGCCCGGTGCGCACGAAAAGCTGCGCCACGCTGATCCCCTCGGCCAGTTCGTCGGGGGCGAGCGTCAGGGTCGGCAGGTCCTCGCCCAGGCCGCCCTTCTCGAACACCTCGCGCGCCGTCGCTTCTGCCGCCGCAGCGGCCTCCGCCCCGTGCAGCAGCGCCGTGACCTCGTTGGCCAGGATCACCTTGGCGGCGTTGATCTCTGCCCCCTGCAACGCGCCGAGGCGGTCGCATTCCTCCACCGGCAGTTCGGTGTAGAGTTTCAGGAACCGGCCCACATCGGCATCGGTGGTGTTGCGCCAGAACTGCCAGAACTCGTAAGGGCTCAGCATCTCGCCGTTCAGCCAGACCGCGCCGGAGGCCGACTTGCCCATCTTGCGCCCGTCGGATGTGGTCAAAAGCGGCGAGGTCAGGCCCCAGATTTCCGCATCCAGCACCCGGCGCGTCAGGTCGATCCCGTTGACGATATTGCCCCACTGGTCCGACCCGCCCATCTGCAACCGGCAGCCGTAGCGGCGATAAAGTTCCAGAAAGTCATAAGCTTGCAGGATCATGTAGTTGAATTCGAGGAACGACAGCGACTGTTCGCGATCCAGCCGCGACTTGACCGATTCGAACGACAGCATCCGGTTGACGCTGAAATGCCGCCCGATGTCGCGCAGAAAGTCGAGGTAGTTCAGGCTGTCGAGCCATTCGGCGTTGTTGAGCATGATCGCATCCGCCGGCCCGTCGCCATAGCTGAGGTAGCGGGCGAACACCTGCTTCATCCCGGCGATGTTGGCGTCGATCCGGTCGGGCGTCAGCAGGGGCCGTTCTTCCGACCGGAACGAGGGATCGCCCACCTTGGTCGTGCCCCCGCCCATCAGCGTGATCGGCCTGTGCCCGGTCTTTTGCAGCCAGCGCAGCATCATGATGTTGAGCAGATGCCCCACATGCAGCGAGGCCGCCGTCGCGTCATAGCCGATATATGCCGGCACCACACCCTGCACGAGCGCTTCGTCCAGCGCCTGGTAATCGGTGCAGTCGGCCAGATAGCCGCGCTCGATCATCACGCGCAGGAAATCGGATTTGGCATGGTAGGTCATGGCGTCATCATCCATATTTCGGCTGCGCGCCGGTATAGCGGCGGCGGGGGGCGAGGGGAAGCGCATGTTGAAGAAAGGGCCGGTCTGGGCGCTTGGCGCGATGTCGGGGACCTCGATGGATGGCGTCGATGCCGCGATGGTGCTGACCGACGGCGAAAACGTGCTGGAATTCGGCCCGACCGCCTACCGGCCCTATGGCGATGCCGAACGCGCCGTGATCCGCGCCGCCCTTGGCCGCTGGCCGGGCGATCCGGGCGTGGCCGCGGCCGCCGAGGTGGTCGAGGCCGCGCATGCCGAACTTCTGGCGCGGTTCACGGGGGCGGAACTGGCGGGGTTCCACGGCCAGACGCTGGCGCATGACCCGGGCGCGGGGCGCACGCATCAGGCCGGGAACGGCGCGATCCTGGCAGAGGTTCTGGGCCTGCCCGTGGTCTGGGATTTCCGCACCGCGGATATGCGGTTCGGCGGTCAGGGCGCGCCGCTGGCGCCGTTCTATCATTTCGCGCTGGCGCGGCGGATGCGGGCCACGGGGCCGGTGGTATTCCTGAACCTCGGCGGTGTGGGCAACCTGACCTGGGCGGACCCGCGCCACGACCGGCCGGAGGCCGAGGGCGCGCTGCTGGCCTTCGACACCGGGCCGGCGAATGCGCCGATCGACGACCTGATGCAGGCGCGCCGGGGCCTGCCGCGCGACGAGGGCGGCGCGCTGGCCGCCACGGGGCGGGTGGATGGGGGCGTGATCGCGGATTTCCTGCGCCATCCGCATTTCGCAGCCTCGCCGCCGAAGTCGCTGGACCGGAACGCATTTCCCGATCTTGCGGCGGCGCTGGCGCGGCTGGACGATGCCGATGCTGTGGCCACGGCGACGGCGGCTGCGGCGGCCGCGGTCGCGGCGGGGTTCGATCACCTGCCGGCACGGCCCGGGGTGATGCTGGTCACGGGGGGCGGGCGGCTCAACCCGGTGCTGATGGCGATGCTGGCCGACAGGCTGCCCGGCGTCGCGGTGCTGGCGGTGGAAGAGGCGGGCTTCGACGGCGACATGCTGGAGGCGCAGGCCTTCGCCCATCTGGCGGTGCGGGTGGCGCGGGGGCTGCCGACATCCGGGCCCGGCACCACCGGGGTGGCGGCGGCGGTGGGCGGCGGGCAGATCAGCCGGCCCGGGGCGCTGGCCGTGCGGGCCTGAAAAGGCCCGGCGGGCGACCGCCGGGCCGGGACGATCTGCCGCACCCCGCCGGGCCCGAAAACGGCCCCGAACGGGGTGCAGCGCGGGCTCAGGCCGCCGCCGACAGCGCCCGGGCGATCTGGTCCTTGATCGACAGACGGCGCTTGCGCAGCTCGTTTTCCACCAGCTGGTCCACCGGGTCGATCTTGGTTTCGGCGCGGTGAACCTGATCGTTCACCGTGTCATATTCATCAAGCAGGCGGGCGAAATGCGCGTCGGAAACCTTGAGCGCATGGATGGCATCGGCCTTGCCCGGGAATTCCTCGGCCAGCGTATGGGGGGTGTTCGACATGATGTCCTCCGGTTTGATCCCGAGTCATCTAGCCCTTCCGATGGCGCCCCGCCAGTGCCCGGCTCGCATATCCGTGAACGCCCCGTTACCGCGCTTGTGCCAGGGCGGGCGATCTGCCAGCTATGGCCCCGCCCGGCGTGGCGGACTGGGGCCGCGAAAAAGCCGCGACGGAAACGGCCCGCCCGCGCGTAGAAGGACGAGTGCCACCCAGGGAAGGGACCCACATGCCCCGCGAGACGACCGAGGACATCGCCCGCACGCTGAGCCGCGCGGGGCGCAAACGGCGCTGGCCGGTCTGGCTGGTGCTGGTCGCGGTGCTGGCGGCGGCGGGCGCGGGGGGCTGGTACTGGATGGCCGGGCGGCAGGCGGGAACCGCGGTGCGCTATGTCACGGAACCCGTGGCGCGCGGCACGCTGACGGTGACGGTGACGGCCACCGGCACGGTCGAGCCGACGACCACCGTCGAGGTGTCGTCGGAAATCTCCGGCCGGCTGGATACGGTCGAGGTCGACTACAACGACCAGGTGACGGTCGGGCAGGTTCTGGCGCGGCTCGACGACACGCGGCTGAAGGCGCAGCTGATCAATGCGCAGGCCTCCGTCGATGCCGCCCGCGCGCAACTGGCCAATGCCGAGGCGACGCTGGCCGAGGCGAAGTTCACCTTCGACGCGCAATCGCAACTGGACCAGCGCGGGGTGGGCACGCATCGCGATCTGGTGATGGCGCGCGCCGCGCACGAACGCGCGCAGGCCTCGGTCGAACTGGGCCGGGCGAACCTGACGCAGGCGGAGGCGAGCCTCGCCATGCTGCGGACCGATCTGGACAAGGCGGTGATCCGTTCGCCCATCGAGGGGGTGGTGCTGAACCGGCAGGCAGAGGTGGGGCAGATCGTGGCCGCCACGTTGCAGGCGCCGACGCTGTTCACGCTGGCGGGCGATCTGACGCGGATGCAGGTGCAGGTGAACATCGACGAGGCCGACATCGGCCGGGTCCGCGTCGGCAATGCCGGGCGCTTCACCGTCGATGCCTATTCGGGCCGCGCCTTCGACGCCGAACTGGTGCAGTTGCGCTTTGCCCCCGAAACCACCGATGGCGTCGTGACCTACAAGGGCGTGCTGGCCGTCGGCAACGCCGACCTGCTGTTGCGCCCCGGCATGACCGCCACCGCCACGATCACCGTGGCCGAAGAGACCGAGGCGCTGCTGGTGCCCAATGCCGCCCTGCGCTATGCGCCGCCCGCGCAAACCGCGGCCGGCCCGGCGGGCGGCGGGCGGGGGCTGGTGGGGATGATCATGCCGCGCATGCCGCGCGCACAGCGCAACGCGGTCGCGGGCCGCGGCGCCGCGCGGTCGGTCTGGGTGCTGCGCGCGGGCGCGCCGGTCGAGGTGACGGTGCGCACCGGCGACAGCGACGGGCGGCGCACGGTGATCCTCGAAGGCGATCTGGCCGAGGGCGATCAGGTCATCACCGAACAGACCGGCGGGGCCTGACCCATGACCGCCGCCGCCCCCCCGCCGCTGATCGACCTGCGCGGCATCACCCGCACCTACGGCACCGGCGAGGCAGAGGTGCGCGCGCTCGACGGGGTGGACCTGACGATCCGGCAGGGTGAATTCGTCGCGATCATGGGCCCGTCCGGGTCGGGCAAGTCGACGGCGATGAACATCATCGGCTGCCTCGACCGGCCCACATCGGGCCGGTACCTCTTCAACGGGGTCGAGGTCGCGGGGCTCGACCGCGACCAGCGCGCAATCCTGCGGCGCGAATATCTGGGCTTCGTCTTTCAGGGCTACAACCTGCTGCCGCGCACCTCGGCGCTGGAAAACGTGGAACTGCCGCTGATCTACAAGGGCATTCCGCGGCCCGAACGCGCGGCGCGGGCGCGCGCGGCGCTGGCCCGCGTGGGGCTGGAGGGGCGCGAGGGCCACCATCCCTCGCAGCTGTCGGGCGGCCAGCAGCAGCGCGTGGCGATCGCCCGGGCACTGGCGGGCGATCCGATGATGATCCTCGCCGACGAGCCGACCGGCAACCTCGACACCCACCGCTCGCATGAGATCATGCAGCTGGTGGTGGAACTCAACCGCACCGAGGGCATGACCATCGTCATGGTCACGCATGAGGACGACATGGCCGCCTATGCCAGCCGGCTGGTGGTGTTCACCGACGGCCGCGTGGTCAGCGACCGGACGACGGGGGCCTGAGATGCTGCGCGAAACCATCCGCCTTGCCGCCCAGACCATCGCGCGCAACGCGCTGCGGTCGTTCCTGACCGTTCTCGGCGTGGTGATCGGCGTCGCCGCGGTGATCGCGATGGTGACGATCGGCGAGGGATCCTCGCGTCAGGTCACGGCCAGCGTGGCGAGCCTCGGCACCAATGTGCTGATGGTGCGCAGCGGCGGGCGCTTCATGGGCCCCGGGGGCGAACGGATGCGCGCGCCCGCCTTCACCCTGCGCGACGTGGCCGCGGTCGCGGAACTGTCGAGCGTGGGCGCGGTCGCCCCGATCCGCACCAGCCCGCAGGTCGCCGTCTACGGCAATGCCAATGCCGCGACCTCTGTCACCGGCAGCACCAACGCCTTCCTGACCGTCGGCAACTGGACCATCGCCAGCGGCCGCGCCTTCACCGAGGCCGAGGAAGACAGCGGCGCCGCCGTCTGCATCATCGGCCAGACGGTGCGCAGCAAGCTGTTCGGCCGCAGCAACCCGGTGGATACGGTGATCCGCATCGGCAAGGTGTCCTGCACGGTGGCCGGGCTGCTGGAGGCCAGGGGCGCAGGCGCGATGGGGCAGGATCAGGACGATCTGGTGGTGATGCCGATCCGCGCGGTGCAGCGGCGGCTGGCCGGTTCGCCCGATGTATCCAGCATGCAGGTGGCGCTGGCGCAGGGCGTCGGCACCGAACGCGGCCAGCGCGACATCGAGACGCTGATGCGCGAACGCCGCCGCGTCGCACCCGGATCCGAGGACAATTTCACCGTGATGGACATGGCGCAGATCGCCAGCATGCTGAGTTCGGTGAACAATGTCCTCACCGGGCTTCTGTCCTCGGTCGCCGCGGTCAGCCTGCTGGTGGGCGGGATCGGGATCATGAACATCATGCTGGTCTCCGTCACCGAACGCACGCGCGAGATCGGCATCCGGCTGGCGGTGGGGGCGACGGCGCGGCAGGTGCTGACCCAGTTTCTGGTGGAGGCGGTGGTGCTGTCGGTGATCGGCGGCGTGATCGGCGTGGCCACCGGCCTCGGCATCGCCGCCATCGCCTCCGGCATCATGGCGATCCCCTTCGCGCCGAGCGCGGGGATCGTGGCGCTGGCCTTCGTGTTCTCGGGGCTGGTGGGGGTGCTGTTCGGCTACATGCCCGCCCGCCGCGCCGCCCGGCTGGACCCGATCGACGCGCTGCGCCACCAGTGATCGCGGCGCCCTGCCCTGCGTCCCATCGCACGGCAGGGATCGCACACGCAGCGCCGGGGGCCAGCCCCCGGACCCCCGGGATATTTAAGGACAGAAAATGAAGAAGGGCCGCGGCCCTGTCACTTTCTGTCCTTCAAATATCCCCGCCGGAGGCCGCCGCCCCCTCCACCGGCACCGCCGTCAGAGTGGCAGCGACAACAGCGCCATCAGCGCCCCGAACAGCACCGCCACGCCGACCGCATCCTCGATCAGCGTCGCACGGGATTGGGTCAGCACGTCCTTGATGTCGGCCAGCATGGCAACCTCCTGTGTTGTTGCCAATTTGTTCTCATGACGTTGGATGCAAGTAAAGAACTTTTTAAGAACTTAAGCGAACATTGCGCTAACCGACCCCGATCAGCCGGATCGCCCGGTCCTGATCCAGCAGCCACAGCAGCACCCGCGCCGCCTGCCCGCGCGGGCCGGTCAGGTCGGGGTCGGCGGCCAGCAGCGCGCGCGCGTCGTCCTGCGCCATCGCCATCAGCCCGGCCTGGCGTTCCAGATCGGCGATGCGGAACCGCGGCAGGCCCGATTGCGCGGTGCCGATCAGGTCGCCCGCCCCGCGCATCGCCAGATCCTCCTCGGCGATGCGGAACCCGTCCTCGGTATCGCGCAGCACCTGCAACCGCCGTCGCCCGCCCTCGTTCAGGGGCGGCTGGTAGAGCATCAGGCAGGTCGATTCCGCCGCCCCCCGCCCCACGCGGCCGCGCAGCTGGTGCAGCTGCGCGAGCCCGAAGATCTCTGCCCGTTCGATCACCATGATCGAGGCATTGGGCACGTTCACCCCCACCTCGATCACCGTGGTCGCGACCAGAACCCGCGTGTCGCCGGCCACGAAGGCCGCCATCGCCGCGTCCTTTTCCGCAGGCGGCATCTGGCCGTGGACCAGCCCCACCACGCCCTCGCCAAGCGCCGCGCGCAGGGCGCGGAAACGGTCCTCGGCCGCGGTCAGGTCCAGCACCTCGCTTTCCTCGACCAGCGGGCAGACCCAATAGGCCTGCCGCCCCTCCGCCACCGCGCGGGCCAGATGCGCCACCACCTCGTCCAGCCGGGTGGTGGAAATCAGCGCCGTCGTCACCGGCTTGCGCCCCGGGGGCTTTTCGTCCAGCACCGAGACATCCATGTCGCCGTATTGCGCCAGCGACAGGCTGCGTGGGATCGGCGTCGCGGTCATCACCAGAACGTCCGTGCCATGGCCCTTGGCGGCCAGTTCCATCCGCTGCGCGACGCCGAAACGGTGCTGTTCGTCGACCACCGCCAGCCGCAGGTCGCGGAATTCCACATCCTTCTGGAACACCGCATGGGTGCCGACCAGCACCGCGATCTCGCCGCCCGCCAGCGCCGCGAGCTTCGCCGCCCGTTCCGCCCCCTTGTCGCGCCCCGTCAGCAGGTCGAGCCGCACCCCGGCGGCGGCGGCCAGCGGCCGCAGCCCCTCCAGATGTTGCCGCGCGAGGATCTCTGTCGGCGCCATCATCACGCCCTGCCCCCCGGCCTCGACCGCGATCAGCAGCGCGAGGAAGGCGACCAGCGTCTTGCCCGCGCCCACATCGCCCTGCAGCAGGCGGTTCATCCGGTAGGGCGCGGCCAGATCGGCCTCGATTTCGCCCACCGCACGGGTCTGCGCGCCGGTGGGCGCATAGGGCAAACCGGCCAGCACGCGGGCGCGCAGGTGGCCGTCGCCCGCCGTCACCCGGCCCTTCGCCCGTTTCAGCCGCGCGCGGGCCAGCGCCAGCGTCAGCTGATGCGCGAACATCTCGTCATAGGCCAGCCGCGCGCGCGCGGGTGCGGTGGGCGCCAGATCCGCCGCGCCCTGCGGGGCATGCACCGCCGCCAGCGCCGCGCGCCAGCCGGGCCAGCCCTCGCGCGCCTTCAGATGCGGGTCGATCCATTCCGCCAGATCCGGCGCACGTTCCAGCGCCCCCGCCACCGCCTTGGCCACCACCCGCTGCGTGATCCCGGCGGTGAGGGGATAGACGGGTTCGTAAACCGGCAGGTCGCCGGCCTCCTCGGGGCGCAGAACGTGGTCGGGGTGGACCATCTGGGCGATGCCGTCGAAGAATTCGAGCTTGCCCGACACCACCCGCCGTTCCCCCGGCGGCAACAGCCGCTGCAAGGCATCGCCCCTTGCGTGGAAGAATACGAGCGGGAATTCGGTTTCCGCATCCCGCACCATCACCCGCGTGGGCCCGCCCTTGCGGCGCGGGGGGAAATGACCGTCGATTTCAACCTCGACCGTTACCGTGGCGGGCGGGGTGACGGCGCGGATGCTGTCCTGCCGCCGCCGGTCCACCCCCGAATGCGGCAGCAGGAACAGCAAATCGCGCGGGCGTTCGATATTGAGGCCATCGAACGCCTGCGCCAGCCGCGGGCCGATACCCGGCAGCGTCTCCAGCCCCGCGAAGAGGGGGTATAGCGGCTCCGGCCGGCTGCTCATGCCGCGCCGATCAGGGTCATCCAGGCGTCCTCGTCCAGCACGATGATGCCGAGTTCGGCGGCCTTGGCGGCCTTCGACCCCGCGCCGGGGCCGGCCACCAGATAATCGGTCTTGGCGGATACCGACCCCGCCACCTTGGCGCCAAGCGCCTCCGCCCGGGCCTTCGCCTCTGCCCGCGTCATCCGTTCCAGCGTGCCGGTAAAGACCACCGTCTTGCCCGCCACGGGGCTTTCGCTGGCGGCGCGTTCGGCCGGGATCACGTCGAGATGCGCGACCAGCGCGTCGATGGCGGCGCGTTCGGCCGGCTGGTGAAACGCGGTGACGAGCGACGCGGCCAGCACCTTGCCCACGCCGTCGATGGTCATCAGGTCGGTCCATTCCGGCCCCTCGCCCACCTGCGCGCCGGTCATCGCAGCCTCGAACGCTTCCCATGTGCCGTAGTGGCGCGCCAGGATCCCGGCGGTGGTTTCGCCCACATGCCGGATGCCAAGCGCGAAGATCAGCCGGTGCAGTTCGATCCGGCGCCGCGTGCGGATCGCAGCAAACAGGTTGGCCGCGGATTTATCGCCATATCCCAAGCGGTTGCGAAGCTTCGTGAAATTGGCCGCATCGCGCGATTCGAGGGTGAAGATGTCGGCGGGGGTACGGATCGGCAGCTGGTCGTCGGCCCAGAACATCTCCACCTGTTTCGCGCCGAGCCCCTCGATGTCGAAGGCGCCGCGGCTGACGAAATGCTTCAGCCGTTCCATGCCCTGCGCGGCACAGATGAGCCCGCCGGTGCAGCGGCGCACGGAGTCGCCTTCCTCGCGGATGGCGTCGGACCCGCAGACGGGGCATTTTTCCGGGAATACATAGGGTTGCGCGTCGATATTGCGGCGCGACAGGTCCACGTCGGCAACCTTGGGGATGACGTCGCCCGCGCGGTAGACCTGCACCCAGTCGCCCTCGCGGATGTCCTTGCCGCCGCGGATTTCCTGCCCCCGGCTGTCGCGGCCGGCGATGTAATCCTCGTTGTGCAGGGTGGCGTTCGACACCACCACGCCCCCCACCGTCACCGGCGTCAGGCGGGCGACGGGCGACAGCGCGCCGGTGCGGCCGACCTGGATCTCGATCCGTTCCAGCCGTGTCCAGGCGAGTTCGGCGGGAAACTTGTGCGCGATCGCCCATCGCGGCGTGGTGGAACGGAAACCGAGCCGCGCCTGAAACCCGAGGTCGTTCACCTTGTAGACCACGCCGTCGATGTCATAGCCGAGCGTGGCGCGCTGCGCCTCGATCAGCCGGTATTGGTCCAGCAGTTCCGCCGGGCCGTGGCAGAGGCGCATCAATGGGTTGGTGGCGAAGCCGAAACCCGCCAGCCGCGCGATGGCGCCCTGCTGCGTGTCGGCCAGCGGGGCCGACAGCGCGCCCCAGCCATAGGCGAAGAACCGCAGCGGCCGCCCGGCGGTGATCGTCGGGTCCAACTGGCGCAGGCTGCCGGCGGCGGCGTTGCGGGGGTTGGCGAAGATCTTGTCGCCGCGTTCGGCCTGCGCCGCGTTCAGCGCGGCGAAATCGGCGTGGCGCATGTAGACCTCGCCCCGCACCTCCAGCACATCGGGCGCGCCGGGGATATGGGCGGGGATGTCGGCGATGGTGCGGGCATTGGCGGTCACGTTCTCGCCCGTCTCGCCATCGCCCCGCGTCGCCGCCTGCACCAGCCGCCCGCCCTCATAGCGCAGCGACAGCGACAGCCCGTCGATCTTGGGTTCGGCCGTATAGGCGATGTCCTGCGCGCTAAGGTTCAGGAACTTGCGGATCTGGTCGTCGAACTCCGCCACATCCTCGTCGGCGAAGGCGTTGGAAAGGCTGAGCATCCGCACCGAATGGCGCAGGGTCGAAAACCCCTCTGCCGGCGCCGCGCCGACGCGGGCCGAGGGGCTGTCGGGCCGGATCAGCGCGGGGAACCGCGCCTCGATCCCGGCGTTGCGGCGTTTCAGCGCGTCATAGTCGGCATCCGAAATCTCGGGCGCGTCCTCGGCGTGATAGGCCCGGTCGGCGCGTGCGATCGCCGCCGCCAGCCGCGCGAGTTCCGCGCGCGCCTGATCCTCGGTCAGCATGTCCACTGCGACCTGTTCCGCCATGCCCGCCTCCGCCATTGCCGGTTTCGGTTTAGGCAAGCGTCGCGGTTCCGTCCAGCCTCGTCAGGCACCCACGGCCATGCGGCCCGCAACCGGCATCGGATCGCGCAGCACATAGCCGCGGCCCCAGACGGTCTCGATATAGCTTTCGCCGCCCGTCGCCTCTGCCAGTTTCTTGCGCAGCTTGCAGATGAACACGTCGATGATCTTGAGTTCGGGTTCGTCCATGCCGCCGTAGAGATGGTTGAGGAACATCTCTTTCGTCAGCGTGGTGCCCTTGCGCAGGGACAGCAGTTCCAGCATCTGGTATTCCTTGCCCGTCAGATGCACGGTCTTGCCCGCGACCTCCACCGTCTTGGCGTCGAGGTTCACGCAGATGCGCCCGGTGCGGATCATCGATTGCGCATGGCCCTTGGACCGGCGGATGATCGCATGGATGCGCGCCACCAGTTCCTCGCGGTGGAAGGGTTTCGTCAGGTAGTCGTCGGCGCCGAAGCCGAATCCCTTGATCTTGCTTTCGGTATCGTCGGATCCCGACAGAATCAGGATCGGCGTGTCCACCCGCGCAAGGCGCAACTGCCGCAGCACCTCGTGCCCGTTCATGTCGGGCAGGTTCAGATCCAGCAGGATCAGGTCGTAGTCGTAAAGCTTTGCAAGGTCGATCCCCTCTTCCCCGAGGTCGGTGCAATAGACGTTCAGGTTCGCATGCGTCAGCATCAGTTCGATGCTGCGCGAGGTCGCCGGGTCGTCCTCGACAAGAAGTATCCGCATTCCGAAATCTCCGCGCTGGCACTCTGTAACACCACACTGTGGGTCAACTGGTTAACCCATGGTTACTCTGGCAGAACATTCACGGAATACAACTTAAAGTTGTCGGTATTTCTGGATCGCCGTGACTTTCAGCGCCGCTTCGCCATGCGATTCCACGGCGCGCAGCCACAGGTCGAACTCTTCCTCGGACAGGCCATAGCGGTCCAGCGCCTCTGCCCGCGGCAAAAGGCCGTGAATCACCGCCTTGACCACCACCGCCTTGCGGCTGGCCACCCACCGGCGGGTATCGGGGGGCGGCAGATCGGCGCGGGTCAGGATGCTGCCATCCGGCAATGTCACCTGACGCGGCCCGTCGACACGTTTGAGATACATGGGTTTCCCTCATCCTTCGCGCCGATCCTGCTGCGGCAGCCTTAACGGGCGGTGAAGCCGGGGGTTGAGAGTATCTTGCATTTTCCTATATTCCGCTGGTTCCCCCGGAGGCACCGATGTCACTCGATCACCCGCTCAACTCGCTTGGCCTGCCCAAGCCCCCCTCGGCCACGCGCGTCGTGGTCGCCATGTCGGGAGGCGTGGACAGTTCGGTCGTGGCCGCGATGCTGGCCGAGGAAGGCTATGACGTGGTGGGCGTCACCTTGCAGCTTTACGATCACGGCGCCGCGCTGGCGAAAAAGGGCGCCTGCTGTGCGGGGCGCGACATCCATGATGCGCGGCGGGTGGCGGAAACGATGGGTTTTCCGCATTACGTGCTGGATTATGAGAACACCTTCCGCGAGGCGGTGATCGACGAATTCGCCGATGCCTATCTGGCGGGCGCGACGCCGGTGCCCTGCATCCGCTGCAACGAACGGGTGAAGTTCAAGGACCTCTTGAACACGGCGAAGGATCTGGATGCCGACTGCATGGCGACCGGCCATTACATCCAGCGCAGGATGGGGTTGGCGGGGCCGGAGCTGCATTGCGCCGCCGATCCGGCACGGGACCAGAGCTATTTCCTGTTCTCGACCACCGCCGAACAGCTGGCCTATCTGCGCTTTCCGCTCGGCCATCTGAAATCCAAGGCGGAAACGCGGGCGCTGGCCCTGCGGTACGGGTTGCCGGTGGCCGACAAGCCCGACAGCCAGGACATCTGCTTCGTGCCCAACGGCGATTATGCCGCGGTGATCGAAAAGCTGCGCCCCGGCGCGGCGGACCCGGGGCAGATCGTGGACATGGAGGGCCGGGTTCTGGGCGACCACCGCGGGGTGATCCATTACACCGTGGGCCAGCGCAAGGGCCTCGGCATCGGCGGGCTGGCGGAACCGCTCTATGTCGTGCGGCTCGACCCGGAAACCCGCCGCGTGGTGGTGGGGCCGAAAGAGGCGCTGTCGACCCGGATCGTGCCGGTGCGCGAGGTGAACTGGCTGGGCGACGAACCCCTGACCGCGCGGGCGGAATGGGAGGTGATGGTCAAGGTCCGCTCCACCCGCCCCCCGCGCGCGGCGATCCTGCGCCCCGTATCGGACACCGAGGCGGCGGTGGAACTGATCGCGCCCGAGGATGGGGTCAGCGCGGGTCAGGCCTGCGTGTTCTATGCGCCCGAGGGCACCCGGGTTCTGGGCGGCGGCTGGATCTGGCGCGGCCGCTGACGCGGCCCGGGCGCGCCAGAATTTTTCGTCCGAAAAATTCTGGCGCTACCCCACCGCCGCCAGCACCGACCGTGCCGCGCGCAGGCCCGGGGGCTCACCACCCTGCCCCAGACGTTCCATCGTCAGCCGCATCGCCGCCTGCTGTGCCGGATCGCCCGCCAGCACCTGCGCCAGCGCGGGCGCGATCAGATCGGCCCGGCAGCGCGGGCCGAGGAATTCGGGCACCGCGCGGGTTTCGCTGACAAGGTTCACCAGCGTCACCGTGTCCACCTGCAACATGCGCCCGATCAGGAACCGGCTGACCGGGTTCATGTCATAGGCGATGACCATGGGCACATCGTTCGCCGCCAGTTCCAGCGACACCGTGCCGGATGCCGCCAGCGCCGCATCGGCAGCGGCAAACGCAGAAAGCCGCGCCGCCGGGTCCACCACCACATGCGGCACCACCGGCCAGTCCGCCACCAGCGCCCGCACCAGCCCCGCGATGGCGGGCAGCGTCGGCAGCACCGCGTTCACCGGCCCGCGTTCCGCCGCCAGCGCGCCCACCGCCGCGCCGAACACCGGCGCCAGCCGCTGCACCTCGCCCCGCCGCGACCCGGGCAGGACCAGCACGCAGGGCCCGGGGCCGAGCGTGGCGCGGAAGGCCGCGGCCTCTGCCGCGCTGGCGCGGGGTTCGGCGACCACCGGGTGGCCGACGAAATCGCAGCTCATCCCCGCGGCCTGCATATAGGGCGGCTCGAAGGGCAGAAGGGCCAGCACATGGTCCACCACCTGCGCCATCTTCGCCGCCCGCCCCGGCCGCCAGGCCCAGACCGAGGGCGCGACATAATGGATGGTGCGGAAACCGGGCCGTTCGGCCTTGACCAGCCGCGCCACGCGCAGGCTGAAATCCGGGCTGTCGATCGTCACCAGCGCCGCCGCATCGGAGGCCAGCACCGCCGCCGCCACCTGCGCAATGCGGCGTTTGAGCGACCGGTATTTCGGCAGCACCTCGAGGATGCCCATGACCGACAGTTCCTCCATCGGAAACAGACTGTCCAGCCCCTCGGCCTGCATCGCGGTGCCGCCCACGCCGGCGAAGGCCACCCCGGGGGCCAGTCGCCGCAGCCCCGCCATCAGCGCGCCGCCGAGCCTGTCGCCCGAAGGCTCTCCGGCGACGAGGAACAGCTTCATGGTGCTGCCGCCCAGAGGAAAAGGCCGAGCCGGTCGGCGGCGGCCACTGCCGCGTCGCGGTCGAGCAGCAGGACGCCCCCCGCCTCCCACGCCACGCCGGCCAGCCCGGCGGCGGCGGCGCGTTCCACCGTGTCGGGGCCGATGGCGGGCAGGTCCACCCGGCGTTCCTGCCCGGGCTTGGGCGCCTTGTAGAGCACGCCCTTCGCCCCCTTGGGGTCGGGCCGCAGCCCGCCCGCCACCTGCGCCACCCAGTCCAGCATGGCATCGGTGCCGGGCAGCGATTCCGCCGCCAGGCACAGGCCCTGCGCCACCACCGCGCCCTGCCCCACATCCACCGCGCCAAGCGCCGCAACGATCCGCGCCGCGCGCGCGACATCGCGGCGGTCGGCGGCGGTGGGTTCGGCCCGGGTCAGCACGCCTTCGGCCGGGATCAGGCCGGGGGCCACATCGGCCACGCCCACCACCTGCAAGCCGCAATCCTCGATCAGTTCGATCACCACCCGCAGCGTGGCGTCGTCGCCCGCCTGCATGCCCGCGATCAGCCGCGGCACCGCCTGCGCCGTCGCCGGGTCGAACAGCGACGGGTCCAGCCGCGGCCGCCGCATCGCGCCGCCCAGAACCACGGCCCGCACCCCGCGCGCCACCAGCCCGTCGAGCATCGGCACCAGCCGCTCGAACCGGAAGCGTTCGGCGGGAACCGCGACCGCCAGCCCCTCGGGCGCCAGCACCGGCGCATCGGGGCCGAGCGCGCGCGCCAGCGCCAGCGGCAACGCACCCTCGCCGGCGATGATGGCGACCTTGCCCCCCGTCATCGCGGCGTCAGGAACGAACGGTCCGACGCGCCGAGGATGAAGCCCGTCATCTCGCGCACATGATGGCTCTCGGTGGTCTCCGCCAGCCGCCGCGCGCGGTCGAGAAACGCGCCCTCGCCCTGCGCCAGCGCCTGATAGGCGGCGCGCAGGGCGGTGATTTCCGCCCGGTCCACCCCGCGCCGCTTCAGCCCCACGAGGTTGAGCCCGTCGAGTTCGCCCCGCGGCCCCTGCACGAGGCCATAGGGAATCACGTCGTTCGTCACCATCGTCACCGCGCCGATGATAGCGCCGCGGCCCACGCGCACCCATTGGTGCACGCCCGACAGCCCGCCCACGATCACATCGTCGCCGATCTGGCAATGCCCGGCGATGGCGGCCTGATTGGCCAGCACCACGCGGTCGCCCACCTGCGCGTCGTGGCCCACATGCGCGCCGGTCATCATCAGCACGTCATCGCCCACCCGGGTGACGCCGCCCCCGCCCTCGGTGCCGGTGTTCAGTGTCGCGCCCTCGCGGATGCGGCAGCGCGCGCCGACGACCAGCCGCGTGCGCTCGCCCCGGTATTTCAGGTCCTGCGGCACCTCGCCCACCACGGCGAAGGGAAAGATCACCGTGCCCGCGCCCACCTCGGTCCAGCCGGTGACGACGGCATGGCTTTTCACCACCACGCCCTCGGCCAGCCGCACCTCCGGCCCGACCACCGCGAAGGGGCCGATGTCCACCCCCGGGCCGATCACGGCCCCCGGTTCCACGATGGCCGACGGATGCACCCTTGCGCCGGGGTCGATGGTCATGGCCTCATCCCCTCGAAAAATCCATCATCGCGGTATAGGTCGCCTCTGCCGCCAGTTCGTCGCCCACCATCGCGCGGCCCTCGAACTTCCACACCTTGCCGCCGCCGCGCAGCGCCTTGACATGCAGTTCCAGCACGTCGCCCGGCACCACCTTGCGGCGGAACTTGGCGTTTTCGACGCCCATGAAATAGACCAGCGTGTTCTTGTCGGCGAGATCCATCGACATGCCCACCAGAACGCCCGCGGTCTGCGCCATCGCCTCGATGATCATCACGCCGGGAAAGATCGGCATCTGGGGAAAATGACCCTCGAACACGGGTTCGCCGTTGGTGATGTTCTTGATGCCCACGCAGGACTCGTTGACCCGGATGTCGCGCACCCTGTCGACCAGCAGAAAGGGATAGCGGTGCGGGATCAGGCGCTTGATGAGCGTCAGGTCGGCCTCTGTCACGGGCGCTTGGGTCATATGGGGTTCCTTCTGGCAGGACCGGACGCGCGCGCCGGCCTTGGACTTGCTAGCAACTCGGGCGCGGGGTGACAAGCAGGGCTCGGGCAGGGCTCGGGCCGGGCCCGCATGTCAGGGGGCGGTCCCGGGGGCCTGTTGCGGTGCGGGTTCGGGCGCGGGTTCGGGTGCTGCGTCCGGCGCCGGGTCGGGCATGGGGGTTGCGGGCGCCGCGCCGGGCCCCAGAACCGCATCCAGCCGCGCGATCGCCGCATCGGTGATGTCGATCCCGCCGAAGGCCAGCACGATCGCCTCTTCCGACAGGATCGCGACCGCACCCGCCTGTTGCATCAGTTCGCCCAGGATCGGCACCGCGGCCTGCAGGAACCGCTGGCGTTCCTCGTCGCGCTTTTTCAGCAGGTCGCGGCTTTTCGCATCCTGCGCGCTGCGGAAGGCGGTGACGCGGCGGTCGAATTCCTCTGCCAGCGGGGCGAAGGCCTCTGCCGTCATCGTCGCGCGGCGTTCGGTCAGCGCGCGTTCCTCGGCCATCAGCTGCGCCTCGATCTCGCGGTTTTCCGCCAGAAGCGCGGCCTGCGCGGTTTCCAGATCCGCCAGCGCGCGCTTGCCGAAGGCCGATGCGGCGAACAGCCGGTCCTGATCCAGCGTCAGGATCGGCGCCTTGGGAACGGCTGCCGCCTCCTGCGCCGCCGCGGGGCCGGCCCCCAGACCCAGCACCAGCGCCAGCGCCCGGACCGCCCCGCGCATCGCCGCCATCTCAGAACCGGGTCGAGATGGACAGATCGAAGGTCTGCTTCTTGTCGTAGGTTTCCTTCTTGATCGGCCGGGCGAAGTTGAACCGCAGCGGGCCGATGGGCGTATCCCACAGCAGCGACACGCCGATGGCGGAACGCAGCTTGAACGAATCGTCCACCCCGCCGCCATCGGTGTCGTCGAGCCCCCAGAGAGAGCCGACATCGAGGAAGGCCCCGCCGCGGATGCCGTATTCCTCGGGCAGGCCGAGCGGGAATTCGGCGTCGAAGCGGGCGACCACGAACATGTTGCCGCCCAGGGGATCCTCGTTGGTGGCGCGCAGGTCGCGGGGGCCGAGGCCATAGGGTTCGAACCCGCGCATGCGGCCCGACATCTCGAAACGGTCCACCACGCGGCTGGTGCCGCCCGACAGCATGTTGAGCGCCCCGCCCTCCAGCGTGGCGCGCAGGGTCACTTCCTCGTTCCAGACCTTGGTTTCCGCAATCGCCGAGGCGATGGAGCGGATGTATTTCTGATCCGCGCCGAGGCCGGCGAAATCCTGCTCGAACTTGAGGACGAAGGCGTTGCGGTCGGTCAGCCCGCTGCGCCGCGTATCCCAGGAAAAGGCATAGCCGAGCGCGGAGGATTTGACGCCGCCCATCCCTTCCTCGCGCACGAGGATGGCCGAGGACTCGACGGGATCCACCCGGTAGATCTTGCTTTCGGCCAGCGTGTAGCGCAGGTCCAGCCGGGTGCGTTCACCGGTGGGGAAGCCGATGGAGGGGCGGATATGCGCCTCGCGCGTGTCGAAGGTGGCATAGTTCGCCTCGGTCTCGCGGTAGAGCGCGCCGAAGGTGAACGACAGGTCCCGGCCCAGGAACGCGGGTTCCGTGAAGGTGAAGGACGAGGTGGCGTTGTCGGCGCCGAAGTTCAGGTCGAGGCTGAGGAACTGCCCCCGCCCGAGGAAGTTCGATTCCGACAGCCCCACCACCGCGCCGCCGCCCGAGGAACTGCCGAAGCTCGCCCCGAAGGTCAGCGAGCCGGTGGGCTTTTCTTCCACCTGCGCCTTGACGATCACCTGATCGGGGCCGGTGCCCTGACGGGTATCGACCGCCGCCGTCTCGAAGAAGCCGAGCGCGCGGATGCGTTCGGCGGCTTCGCGGATCTCGCGCGGGTTGAAGGGGTCGCCCTCGACGGTGCGGAACTGCCGCCGGATCACCTGGTCGAGCGTGGTGGCGTTGCCCTCGATGTCGATGCGTTCGATGAACACGCGCGGGCCGCGCACCAGCGCGAAGGTCACATCCAGCGTCTGGTCGCGGTCGTTGCGCGTCACCCGCGGATCGACGCGCAGGAAGTTGATGCCCTTGCGCAGGGCCAGCGACTCGATGCGCGAAATCGCGTTCTCGATATCGAGCGGCGTGTAGACGCTGCCCTCGCGGATGCGCACGAGGCGGCCGAATTCATCGGCATCGGCCTCGGGGATCTCGCTGACGGTGCCGATGCGGCCGAAGCGGAACTGCTGGCCCTCGCGCACGCTGAAGGTCAGGAAGAACCCGTCGCGGCCCGGTTGCAGTTCTGCGGTGGCGTCGAGCACCTGGAAATCCACATAGCCGCGCGACAGGTAGAAATCGCGCAGCATCTGCTTGTCGATCTCGATCCGTTCGGCGGCATAGGTGTCGCGGCGGATGAAGTTGCGCAAAAGCCCCGCCTGCTTGGTTTCCAGCACCTGCCGCAGCCGGCGGTCGGTGAAGGCGCGGTTGCCGACGAAGCTCAGCCGCTCGATCTCCGTCACCCGGCCCTCGGCGATCTCGAACACAAGATCGACGCGGTTGTCGGACCGGCGGATGATCTTGGGCGTCACCCGCGCGGCCATGCGGCCCTGGACGCTGTACGCCTCGGTCACCAGCGCGGCGTCGGCCTCTGCCTGGCTGGGGGAATAGATCCGGCGGGACTGCGACTTGATGATCTTTTGCAGATCCTCGGTCTTGATGCGCTTGTTGCCCTCGAACGAGATCACGTTGATGGTGGGGAATTCCTGCACCGCGATCACCAGCGTGCCGCCGCGCGGCTCGATCGAGACGCTTTCGAACAGGCCGGAGCCCATCAGCCGCTGATACACGTCGTTGAGTTCGGCCGCCGACAGCGACTGGCCCCGGGCGATTCCCGCATAGGACAGGATGGTGGCCTGTTCGATCCGCTGGTTGCCCTGGATGTCGACGGCGTTGAACCGATAGCTCTGCGCCACCGCGGGCCCTGTGCCGACAGGGGCAAGCACCGTCGCCGCCACCAGCGCCGAGGTCGCCATGCCGGCCGCGGCGCGCCGCCATCCCATCGCCGCTTTCCGGCCGCCCACATCACGCTGCATCGGAAAAACCCCCCGGCTGTCGGTATCCCGGAACCTGACTAGCGGCATTGGCCGGGCTTGTCAAAAGGCAGAAGGCGCGCCCGGCTTCCCGGACGCGCCTTGCCGCCGCTTCGGTTTTCCGCTGCCTAATATGCGGTCAGCGCCTGGCCCAGGAAGGCCCCGGCCAGCAGACCGACGACGATGGTCCCCAACGTGAACAGCATGTCCCAGTTGATGTTGACCAGCAGCGAAAGGCCCCTGTAGCCGCTCTGGATCGCCTGCATCGCATCCTCCGCCATTGCCTGCCCGGGCAGCGGGCAGCACCGCCCCCTTCCTGCGGGCCGAATATGGCCGAAGTGGGGCGCGGGCGGCGCGGTTCAGGGGCAGAAGAGGTCGTTGGACAGCGCAAAGACCATCAGCGTCAGCAAGAGCGCCAGCCCCGCCGTCATCAGGATGCGCAGCGCCCGGTCGCTCGGCGGGCGGCCCGTCGCGGCTTCCCAAGCGTGGAACACCAGATGGCCGCCGTCCAGCACCGGCACGGGGAACAGGTTCAGCAGCCCCACCGCCGTGGACAGCATGGCGATGAACCAGATGAAGCTCGCCACCCCCTGCGCCGCCGCCGCGCCCGAGGTTTCGGCGATGCCGATGGGGCCCGTCAGGTTGCACGAACTGATCGCCCCCGTGACCATGTGCCAGAGCCCCGACAGCGAGGTCTGCACGATGGCCCAGGTTTGCGAGGCGCCCAGTTGCACCGATTCCAGCGGCCCCGGCGTGCGGGTTTCCGGCACGAACACCAGCCCGCCGGTCAGGCCCAGAAGCCAGCGCGTCTCGAACCCGCCCTCGGCGCGCGGCAGATCCTGCCGGCGCGGGGTCAGCGTCACGTCCTGCGTGGTGCCCGCGCGCCAGATGGTCAGGCGCAGGTCCCGGCCCTCCGATTCCCCGACGATGCGGCGCAGCTGCGAAAACGCATGGATCGGCGCGCCGTCGACCGCCAGCACCACATCGCCCGGCAGCAGCCCCGCCGCCTGCGCCGCCGATTGCGGCGACACGCCATCGGCCACCGGCGGGAAGGGGAAGGGCCCGTCCAGTTCCATCGCCTGCCCGTAGCGTTCCACGCTGTAGCGCACCGCGGGCGCGGGCGGCAGGGCGTTGGCGACGGTGAAGAAGGCGGTCAGGTCCGGCGTCGGCTGGCCGTCGAGCGCCACCACCCGGTCGCCCGGTTCCAGCGCCACCGCCTGCGGCAGGGGTTTCAGCGCGCCCACCACGGGCTGTTCCGTCGCCACCCCCTGCGCCAGGAAGAACCCGGCAAAGACCAGCACCGACATGATGAAGTTGAACGCCGGCCCCGCCGCCACCGTCGCGGCCCGCGCCCAGAGGGGGGCGCCCTGCATCGTGTGGCGGCGTTCCTCTGCCGTCATGCGGGCGACGGCGGCGCCATCGGGGCTGGATGCCGCATCGGCATCGCCCAGGAACCGCACATAGCCGCCGAAAGGCAGCGCCGCGACCTGCCAGCGGGTACCGCGCCGGTCCACCCAGGAAAACAGTTGCGGGCCGAAGCCGATGGAAAAGACCTCGGCGTGGATCCCGGTCCACCTGCCGACGATGTAATGGCCGTATTCGTGCACGGCGACGATGATCGAAAGGGCCACCACGAAGGCGACGACCGTCCAGATCAGTCCCCCGAAAGAGGGGATCAGTCCGATGATGTCCAAATGTCTTACCTCTACCCGTACCGCGAACCGATCACCTCGCGCGCCCTCTGCCTTGCCAGATGGTCCATCGCCAGAACCTTCTCAAGGGTATCCGGGGCGAATTGAAGGCCGCTTTCGCCCGAAAGCCGGGCAAGTGTGGCCTCCACGACCACGGCCATGTCGCAAAAGCCGATCCGCCGGTCGAGAAAGTGATCGAGCGCCACTTCCTTGGCCGCGTTGAAGGCCGCCCCCGCAAGGCCGCCCGCCGCCATCACCTCGCGCGCCAGCCGCAGCGCGGGAAAGCGCGCGGGGTCGGGGGCCTCGAAGCTGAGGCGGGCGAGGCGCGCGAGGTCCAGCCGTTCGACGGGCAGCGCGCGGCGGTCGGGCCAGTGCAGCGCATGGCCGATGGCGTGGCGCATGTCGGGCGGGCCCAGATGCGCCATCAGCCCGCCATCGGCAAAACCCACCATCGCATGGACGATGGATTGCGGATGCACCAGCACCTCGATCCGGTCGGGGTCGATGCCGAAGAACTCGCGCGTTTCGATCAGTTCCAGCGCCTTGTTGAACATCGAGGCCGAATCGACGCTGATCCGCTGGCCCATCGCCCAGTTGGGATGCGCCACCGCCTGTTCGGGGGTGGCGGTGGCCAGCCGCTCGGCCGGCCAGTCGCGGAACGGCCCGCCCGAGGCGGTGATGATGATGCGTTCGACCGCCGCCATGTCCTCGCCCCGCAGGGCCTGAAAGACGGCGGAATGTTCGCTGTCCACCGGCAGCACCCGCCCCCCCCTGGCGGCGGCGGTGCCCATCACCAGCGCCCCCGCGCAGACGAGCGATTCCTTGTTGGCGAGCGCGAGCGTGCCGCCCTGTTCCAGCACCCGCAGCCCCGGCACCAGCCCCGCCGCGCCGACGATGGCCGACATGGCCCAGTCCACCGGGCGCGCCGCGGCCTCGGCAATCGCATCGGCGCCCGCGGCGGCCGCGATCCCGGTGCCCGCAAGGGCCGCGCGCAGGGGGGCAAGGCAGTCGTCATGCGCCGTGACGGCGATTTCCGCGCCCAGTGCGCGTGCCTGCGCCGCCAGCCGCGCCACGTTGCGCCCGCCGGTCAGCGCCACCACCCGATAGGCCCCGGGGTCGCGGGCGATCAGGTCGACGGTGTTTTCCCCGATGGACCCGGTGGCGCCGAAGATGCTGATCCGCCGCATGTCACACCCCCGGCAGGGGCAGCGGCAGCACCAGCCCGAGCGCGATCACCACCACGACCGCGCCGGTCAGGGCGTCGAAACGGTCCATCACCCCGCCATGGCCGGGGATCAGGTTGGAACTGTCCTTCACCCCCGCCCGGCGCTTGATCCAGCTTTCGGCGATGTCGCCCATCTGGCCCGCAAAGGCGACCAGCGGCGACAGGGCCACCAGCCCCCACCCGGCCCCGGCCCAGACCACGAAGCCAAGGCCCACCAGCGCCGCGCCGAGCCATCCGGCAGCGGTGCCCGACCAGGTTTTCTTGGGGCTGATCGCGGGCCAGAACTTCGGCCCGCCAAGGATGCGGCCGGCGAAATAGCCTAAGATGTCAGAGGCGACGACGACCGCCACCAGCCAGATTAGCGCGACCATCCCCAGATCGCGCAGTTCGATCAGCCCATAGCCCGCCATCAGCATCGCAAGGCCGTAGACGGTAGCGATCCGCCGGTCGCGCCGCGGCGTCAGTGCCAGCGCCAGCGCGGGCGCCGCCAGCAGCAGTTCGGCATGGTCCGACGGCAGCCACAGCGCCCCGGCCAGCGCCGCCACCGCCAGCGCCGCCAGCGCCAGCGGCATCGCGCCCTGCCCCGGCCGCCCGGTCATCCGCGCCAGTTCCCACACCATCGCGCCCGTCACCAGCAGCACCAGCGCCGCGAAGGGCAGCCCGCCGAGCCAGATTTCCACCGCGCCGACCGCGACCATGACCAGCGCCGACAGCACCCGCGCCTTCAGGTCGCCCCATCGGCCCGAAACCGCGCTCATGCCCCGCGCACCCCGCCGAAGCGCCGTTCGCGCCCGTCGAACCGTTCGAGGATCGCCGCCAGTTCCGCGGGCGAGAAATCGGGCCAGAGCGTGGGGGTGAATTCGTATTCCGCATAGGCCGCCTGCCACAGCAGGAAGTTCGACACCCGCGTCTCGCCAGAGGTGCGGATCACCAGATCGGGGTCGGGGATGTCGGCGGTATCCAGCGTGGCGTCCACCATGCCCTCGTCCAGCGCCGCCGGGTCAAGCTCCCCCCTTGCCGCGCGTTCGGCCAGCACCCGCATCGCGCGCGCCAGTTCGTTGCGCCCGCCATAGTTGATCGCCACCGTCAGGTTCAGCCGCGTGTTCGCCGCCGTGCGCGCCTCGATCCCCGCCATCAGCCGTTGCAGCTTGGCGTCGAGCCGCGACCGGTCGCCGATGAAGCGCATCCGCACGCCCTCTGCCGACAGCCGGTCCGCCTCGCGTTCGATATAGCGGGCGAAAAGCGTCATCAGGCCCAGGACCTCTTCGGTGGACCGCTTCCAGTTTTCCGTGGAAAAGGCGTAGATCGTCAGCCAGCGGATGCCCAGATCGGGCGCGGCGCGGACGATCTGCTTGACCCGTTCGGCCCCCTTGCGGTGGCCCACCAGCCGCGGCCAGCCTCGCGCCGTCGCCCACCGGCCGTTGCCGTCCATGATGATGGCGACATGTTCGACCCCCTTGGGGGCGCCGCTGCCGGATGGATCGCCTGAAGCCAATTGCCGCCCCTCGCTGCCCCTTGGAAGAAAGATTTTCGCGGAAAATTTTTCGGGCGGCACCGCAAAGGGCCGCCCGCCATCGCCACCGTCAGACCTGCATGATTTCCTGCTGCTTGGCCTCGAGCGCCTTGTCCACCAGCGCGATGGCCTTGTCGGTCAGGGCCTGCACCTCGTCGGCATACATCTTCTGGTCGTCCTCGGCCATGCCGGCGGCCTTGGCCTTCTTGATCTGGTCCATGCCGTCGCGGCGCACGTTGCGGATCGCCACGCGCGCATGTTCGGCATATTGCGCCGCGACGCGGGTCAGTTCGCGCCGGCGTTCCTCGTTCAGTTCGGGGATCGGCAGCATGATGATGGTGCCGTTCAGCTGCGGGTTGATGCCCAGGCCCGAATCGCGGATCGCGCGTTCCACCTTGGACACCATCCCCTTGTCCCAGACGTTGATCGTCACCATCCGGGGTTCGGGCACGTTGACGGTGCCGAGCTGGTTGATCGGCGTCATCTGGCCATAGGCGTCGACCTGGATCGGTTCCAGCATGGCGCCCGAGGCGCGGCCCGTGCGCAGCGAGGCGAATTCGGTGCGCAGCGCGCCCATCGCGCCGTCCATGCGGCGTTCCAGATCGTCCAGGTCGATGTCCAGGTCCTGTTCTGCCATGCTGTCCTCTCTCATGCCTTCATGCGGCGCGGGCGCCGTGGGGGTCTATAGCAGGTGCGGGCCCGCTTGGGTATAGGTCAGCCGTGCACGCGGGTATAGGTGCCCTCGCCGCGCAGGATGGTGCGGAACCCGCCGGGTTCGTCCAGCGAAAAGACGATGATCGGCAGGTTGTTGTCGCGCGCCAGCGCGATGGCCGAGGCATCCATCACGCCCAGATGCTTGGCGAGGCATTCGTCATAGCTCACCCGGTCGTAGCGTTTCGCGTCGGCGTGTTTCTTCGGGTCCTTGTCGTAGACGCCATCCACCTTGGTGCCCTTGAAGATCGCCTGACAGGCCATTTCGTTGGCGCGCAGCGTCGCCGCGGTGTCGGTGGTGAAATAGGGGTTGCCGGTTCCGGCGGCGAAGATGCAGACGCGCTTTTTCTCCAGATGCCGGACGGCGCGGCGGCGGATGTAGGGTTCGCACACCTGATCCATCGGGATCGCGCTGATGACGCGGGTGAAGACGCCGATCTGTTCCAGCGCCGATTGCATCGCCAGCGCGTTCATTACCGTGGCCAGCATCCCCATGTAGTCGGCGGTCGTCCGTTCCATCCCCTGCGCCGACCCGGCGAGGCCGCGAAAGATGTTGCCGCCGCCGATGACCATGCAGATCTCGACGCCCAGTTCGTGCACGCTTTTGATTTCCTGCGCGATGCGCGCGACGGTCGGCGGGTGCAGGCCATAGCCCTGATCGCCCATCAGCGCCTCGCCCGAGATCTTCAGCATCACCCGCGAATAGGCCACGCCGCCCCGGTCTGCGCCACTCTTGTCCGACCCGCTTCTGCCCTGACCGGCTGCGTCCTGCATCTGTGTCCCCATTCGTTGCAATTCCGGCCTGCGGAGGGCGCGGCGCGGCGGCCGGCCCGATCCGGCCTTTGACTGGCGCGCAAAATGTCGGAAAACGCCGCCGGGTTCAACGGCGAAGGGGCGGGGTGATGCAGGACTGGCTGGAACGGGTGCCGGCGGACCGGCCGGTGCTGATCGCGGGGCCCACGGCCAGCGGCAAGTCGGCGCTGGCGCTGGCGCTGGCGCGGAGGCAGGCGCGCACGGTGGTGAATGCCGATGCGTTGCAGGTCCATGCCGCCTGGCGGGTGCTGAGCGCGCGGCCCACCGAGGCAGAGGAGGCCGAGGCGCCCCATCTGCTTTACGGTCATGTGCCGATCGGGGCGGACTGGTCGGTGGGCCACTGGCTGCGCGCGGTGGCGGCGATTCTGGCGCGCGACCCCCGCCCGGTGATCGTGGGCGGCACGGGGCTCTATTTCACCGCGCTGACCGAGGGGCTGGCGGAAATCCCCCCCACGCCGCCAGAGGTGCGGGCCGAGGGCGATGCGATCCGTCTGCGCGCAGGCGCGGGGGCGTTGCTGGCGGCGCTCGACCCGCAGACGCGGGCGCGGATCGACGTGCAGAACCCCGCCCGCATCCAGCGCGCGTGGGAGGTGTTGCAGGCCACAGGCAGGGGGCTGGCGGCATGGCAGGCGGAAACCGGCCCGCCGGTCCTGCCCCTTGCGGCGGCGCATGCGCTGGTGCTGCGGCCCGATCCGGCGTGGCTCGGGGCGCGAATCGATGCGCGGCTCGACCGGATGGTGGCCGGGGGCGCGCTGGCAGAGGTCGCCGCCGCCCTGCCCCGGTGGCAGGAGGGCGCGCCCTGGACCCGGGCGATCGGCGCGGCGGAATTCGCCGCCCATCTGCGCGGCGAGAACACGCTCGCCGAGGCGCTGGAGGCCGCGCGCATCGCCACCCGGCAATATGCCAAGCGGCAACGCACCTGGATGCGCAACCGCCTGGGCCACTGGCCGGTTCTGGATCTTCCTTAGGGCAGCGTCCGGCCGGGCCGGGCGGGATGAGGAAACGCATTGCGTTTCCCCCGCCCGTCGCGCGGCGGTGCCACTGGAAACCGTGACGCCCCAGCAACGAGAGGCCGGCGCCTGCCCCGGCGGGCGAGAAGCGCCCGCCATGGGCGGGGCGGGCGCTGGCCGGGGGCTTGGGGCCCCCGGCCGGGGCAACGGCGAGGGCGGGATGTGGCGAAGGCACGCGCCTTCGCCAGACAGGCCGGAAGGCTGGATATCCCCTTCACGCCGCCAGCAGCACCCGCGCCTCGCGCGCGCGCAGGGTGCGCCGCGCTGCCGGAAAGGTGCCGCCTTGCGCCAGTTCGGGGAACAGCGTCAGGATCTCGTCCCGCGCCGCGCGGTCCATGCCGTCCAGCACCTGCCCCCCGGGCTGGAAGCTTTCGGTCCAGAGCCCGTTCGACGACACGATCTCGTGCCCGTCGAACAGCAGGTGGATATAGCTCACCGGCCCCGCCGTGACCCGCGCGATGCCCGGCCGGCCCGCCAGATGGGTGGCGGCGACCAGAACCTCGTCCTCGCCGAACAGCAGTTCCGCCCGCGCGCCCGCGACCATCACCCGGTGCTGGGGCGAGACCACCAGATCCTGCGCCGGCAGCCCGGGGCCGAGCGCCCCGGCCGCGATCCGCACCGGCGCCAGATGCGGCGCGGCCAGCAGATCGGCCGCCCCCAGATCGCGCCGCCCGATCCAGCGCAGCACCTGCGGCCCGCGGTCCAGCGTTTCCACCAGATCCCCCGGCGCCAGCGTTTCCACCGCCCGCAGGCCGCCCGGCGTGGCGATCAGCGTGCCGGGGGTGAAACAGGGGACAACGGTGTCGATGCTGGAAAAACTCAGCGTGCCGATGACCTGGCGGTTGGCATCCAGGAACTGCACCACGCCGTTCGAGGGATCGCCCGGATCGCGTACCACCCGCAGCGGCCCCGCGCCGGACAGGTCGAGCGCGTCGATCCCGGCGCCGCCGAAGATCGTGTCGCCGATGCTGTCGGCGGCGGTGTCGATGATGAACAGATCGTCGTCGTCGCCGCCATAAAGCGCATCCGCCCCCGCGCCGCCGCGCAGGGTATCGCGCCCCGCCCCGCCCAGAAGCGTGTCGTTGCCCGCCCCGCCGTAGAGCACATCGTCGCCGGTGCCGCCCTCGATGCTGTCGTTGCCGTCGTCGCCATAGAGGGTGTCGTTGCCGGCATCGCCGAAGATGCGGTCCGCCCCCGCGCCGCCCTCGATATGGTCGCCATCGTCGCCGCCGAGGATCGTGTCGTTCCCGGCGTCGCCGAAGAGCCGGTCGGCCCCCGCACCGCCCAGGATGCTGTCGTTGCCGTCGCCGCCGAGGATCGTGTCGTTGCCCGCCTCGCCATGGATCAGATCCGCACCGGCGCCGCCCTCGATGCTGTCCTGGCCATCCCCGCCATAGAGCGAATCGTCGCCCAGGCCGCCGATCAGCGTGTCGTTGCCGGTCCCGCCGTAAAGCTGGTCGGGGCCGTCGCGCCCGTCGATGTAATCGTTCCCGCCCCCGCCGTAGAGGTGGTTGGTATAGATGTCCGACCCGGTGAGGCTGTAGTTGTCGAAACCGATGATCGTGTCGTTGTGGGCCGACCCGATCACCCCGTCCATGCCGGCATAGGTGTCGCCCTGCGCGTCCCCGCCCGACCCGCTGCCGGTGGTCAGGTTGACGTTCACCCCCGCGCCCGAGGCGCTGTAGTCGGCATAGTCCATGCCCGCGCCGCCGTCGAGCCGGTCGGCCCCCGCCCCGCCCGCGAGCGTATCGCTGCCGTCGCCGCCGGTAAGCGTGTCGTTGCCCGCACCGCCGAACAGCTGGTCGTCGCCCGCATCGCCCAGAAGCGAATCGTTGCCGTCCTCGCCGAAAAGGGTGTCGTTGCCGTCCCCGCCGTAAAGCACATCGGCGCCCGTCCCGCCGTAGAGCGAATCGTGCCCGCCCTGACCGCGCAGCGTGTCGTTCCCGCCCCCGCCATACATCACGTCGCTGGAGCTGCTGCCGGTCAGGCTGTTGCTCAATCCGTTGCCCGTATAGGTCGGCATGGCGGCCTCCACTCGTAAACCACAGGTCGGGGCAGCCCTGTGCAGACAGGGCCGTCAGGCCGCTTGTGGTGCCGGAAAACGGCGGCGCGGTGGTCGGATTGGGCGAAAAAGATGAAAGATTTCGTCAAATGCAAGGCGGCGGGGGCCGGAAGGGCCCCCGCCGTTCGCCCGGGGGCTGGCCCCGGGCGTGCTGCATAACCAGCGTTATCGTTACGGAAGGACTGCTACGGAAGGACTGCCACCGCCTACTTCACCAGAAGCCGCGCCTCGTGCCGCTTGAGCGTCTTGCGCGCGGCGACGTAATCGTTCTTGCCCTGTTCGGTCTTGAGTTCCGGGAACAGTTCGAAGATCTCGTTGCGCTGCGCGTTGCCCATGCCCTTGAGCGTGTAGTCGCCGGGCTGGAAGGTTTCCGTCCAGGCGCCGTTGGACAGCACCACCTCGTGCCGGTCGCACATGAAGTGGATATAGCTGGTGCCCATGCTTTCGATGTTGTTCACACCCTCGCCCACCAGATGCTTGGCGGCCACCAGCACCTCATGCTCGTCGAAATAAAGCGAGGTGCGGTCGTTCGCCACCAGGATGCGGTGGTTGGGGCTGACCAGCATGTCGCGTTCCGGCAGGCCATGGCCCAGGCTGCCCTGGCGGATCAGTACGGGCTTCAGATGCGGGTTCGCGGCCAGCGCCTTCCAGTCCATGTCCTTGCGGCCGGTCCAGCGGATTTCCTGGATGCCGTTGTCGCGGGTGATGATCTTGTCGCCGGGGCGCAGATCCTCGACCGGGCGCTCGCCCTTGGGCGTGGCGATCAGCGTGCCGGGGGTGAAGCAGGGAACGATGTTCTCGATATTGCTGAACGTCAGTTCGCCCGTGACCCGGCCGTCGCCGTCCAGGAATTCCACCCGTCCGTCCCAGCCGTTGCCGTCGCTGTCGGTGGTGCGATCGACGATGCGGAAGGTCCCCTGCCCGCGCAGGTCGAGCGTGTCGTAATCGTCGCCGCCCGAACCGCCGCGCACGACATCGCCCGCCCCGGCGAAGAAGGTGTCGCGGTCGTCGCCGCCGTAAAGCCGGTCGAGCCCCGCGCCGCCGTAGATCGTGTCGTTGCCCACGCCGCCATAGATGCGGTCGTGGCCATCGCCGCCATAGAGCACGTCGTCGCCGGAATCGCCCTCGATATGGTCGTTGCCGCCATCGCCGTGGATGGTGTCGTCGCCGCGGTCGCCCGACAGCCGGTCCCCGCCCTCGCCGCCATGGATCAGGTCGTTGCCGTCGCCGCCGAACACCAGGTCATGGCCCTCGCCGGCAAGGACGGTATCGTCGCCGGCGCCGGCGCGCACATAGTCGCCGTCCGGGTCGAAGCCGGGCAGGATCGCGTCGCCGGCGTCGATCATGTCGCCGTCGTTGTCGCCGGTATAGGCGGTGTCGATCAGGTCGCCCCCGTCGGTGCCCCAGACGATCCCGTCGCTGCCGCTGCCGGGGTTCAGTTCGTCGGAGACCTGGAAATAGCGGACCATGCCCTGGAAATGCTGGTCGATCCCGCCGGTGTCGCCGGGCTGCTGGTTGCCGCTGCCGGCGCCGATGATCCAGGGGGCGTTGAGGTCGCCCTGGTCCATGCTCAGCGTATCGGGCACGCGGGCGATATAGTCGGTGCCGGTGGTCATGTTGACCACGGTGTAATAGCCGCCGGCGCCATTCTGATCCCAAGAATAGCGCACGCGCACCAGATCGCCCGTGGCGAAGAAGCCCGCGGCGGTGCTGAACGTCTCGGTCCCGCTGCCGGTTTCGTGCAGCGCGCGGACCGAACCGTCGGCCAGCACCTCGATGCGGAAACCGCCCGGCACGTCGCCCGCGACGTCGCGCGACAATACGGTGTTGGGGCCGGTGCCGACATGGGCGGCCTGGCTGAACTTGATGTCGATCTGCCCGCGGGAAAGCTGGAAGTCGTCGGACGGGTCGATGCGGACGTAATCGTCGATCCCGTCGAGCAGGAGATCGCCGTTCGAGGCCGTCGCGCCGTTCAGGTAGACCCCGTTCTGCGCCCCGTTGTCGAGCGCCGAGTCGCGGGCCGTCGTATCGGTGTCGTTGAAATCGTAAAGGCCCAGCACCGCCATCTTCAATTCCTTCAAATTCCGGGGCGCGCCTGCCCCCAAGTCCGACCCACAGATCCGTCGGCGCCCGGACAGGCACCGGCAGACTGCGCCAGACCCGCGGGCCAGGCGCACACTCGACCAAACCGTTCCGAAGCGCGCGGGTCGCATCCCGGCAGTGCGGCAATACCCCTGAGGCCGCATCCGTTGGCGGATGCGTCACGGGCAAGCGCGAAGGCGATACGCGACACCACTTTGCGCCTTGCGGCGCATCACTTCCGAACGGCCGCCCCCACGGCCATGTGTCTTACCCAGCAAGACAGTTATCATTTATCCGCCGTTAGCCTTGCGGGGAAGCAAAAAAGGCGAAGAGGTGTCAAACTCGGGCCCGTTCCGGGGCAGGTTTGTGCCGATCCGGGGGCAGCGGCGAGGGGTCTCCGTTTCCCTCTGCGCAACGGATGAGGGCTGTTCGCGGCGGAAAGCGCCGATTTTCGCCGGGTTGCGGCGGTTCCTGTCGCCGGATCGGCGACAATCAACCATCTTGCCGCATTTCGCCCCGGGCAGCGAAAAACCTGCGACCCCATCATGGCCGAAATGTGGCGATGTTGCCCCGGGCGCACCAATGGCGCCACCGCGGCGGGATTTGTGAAACATTCCGGGCCGTTTCGTCCCGCGGGGCCCGAATCGCCCGCGCCACAATTGCCCCCGTTTCGCCACATTCGACATCCTGCGCGCGAGCGGGCACAACCTGAACGTGTGAAGAACGCAATATGACGGAAAGGTGGCGGGGAGGTGGGAGCGTGGCAGATACGCCCCCTTTGGGTGGTGCCCGAGGCGAGACTCGAACTCGCAAGCCTTGCGGCGGAGGATTTTGAATCCCCTGCGTCTACCATTCCGCCACTCGGGCCCGGAGCCGTGCTTAGCGGCGGGCGGGTGCGGCGTCAATCGCGCTCGGCGGCGCGGCGGCACGCGATGGTGAACGCAGGGGGGGTGAGAGGGGGGTTGAGTCCGCCCGGCGCGATGCGCAAGGGTGGCGGCGGATGGCGGAAAGGGCGGGCGATGACGCGCAGCATGTTGATCGTGATCGCGGCGGGCGGATCGGCGTTGCTGCTGGCCGGCGCGCTGGTGTCGCAATACGGCTTCGGCCTTTATCCCTGCGTGCTGTGCCTGTGGCAACGCTGGCCGCATCTGGCGGCGGTGCTGATCGGGGCGCTGGCGCTCGCCCTGCCCCGCGGCGGTGCGGGGCGGCTCCTGCCTTGGCTCGGCGCGCTGGCGGCGCTGGCGACGGCCGGAATCGGGCTGTTCCACACCGGGGTCGAACGCGGCTGGTGGAAGGGGCTGGAAAGCTGTTCGGGCGGCCCGGGCGTCACCGCGCTTTCGCCCCAGGCGCTGCTGGACCCCACGGTCCCGGTGGCCGCCCCCGTGCGCTGCGACGAGGTGGCGTTCGAGTTCCTGACCCTGTCGATGGCGTCGTGGAACATGATCCTGTCGCTGGCGCTGGTCGCCGTCTGGGTGGCGGCGGCGCGGCGGCGCGCGTAGGGCGCCCCATCGCTCCGGCCGCCGAAGGCCGGCCAACCCTAGTGCAGCGTGAACTCGCCCACCACATTGCGCCATTCCCCCGGCCCGATCAGCTTGCGGTGGGTGAAGCGGACGGAATGCAGCGGCCCCTCGATGTTCTTCTGCCAGTATTCGATGAAGCGGAAGAGCCGCGGGTGATCCGGGGCCAGATCGTAGTCCTGCCAGACGAAGCTGTTGAGCACATGGCGGTAGTCCGGCAGGCGGTAGAAGAATTCCGCCGTGGTCAGCCCGTAGCCCTTCAGCATCAGTTCGGTTTCGCTCTGTGCCTGTGTCATCATGTCCTCCAGTTTTCCTGGCTTATCGACCCATGATGCCACGGCCCTGTTAATTATCAATGAAAACAGTGTGTTGTCACTCATCCGTGATGGCTGCTCATAGCCGCCTTTCCCCCGGCCATTGCACCGGGCAAAGCGGATGCGCTATAACCCGGCCAACCCATCTCCGGGGCAGGACATGCCCCCGACAGAAAGCGGAACCCTCGTGAACGATCGCCCGGAAGACACTGACAACCCTCAGGAAATCCCCGAACGCCCGGCCCATCACGGGCCCCAGGTGTCGATCGCCGAGGAAATGAAGACCGCCTATCTGGACTACGCGATGAGCGTGATCGTGTCGCGCGCGATCCCCGACCTGCGCGACGGGCTCAAGCCCGTGCACCGGCGGATCCTCTACGCGATGCACGAATCCGGCAACACGCACGACAAGTCCTACCGCAAGTCGGCGCGGCCCGTGGGCGACACGATGGGGAAATACCACCCCCACGGCGACAGCGCGATCTACAACGCGCTGGTGCGGATGGCGCAGCCCTTTTCCATGAGCCTCAAGCTGCTGGACGGTCAGGGCAACTTCGGCTCGATGGACGGCGATGCCGCGGCGGCGATGCGCTATACCGAAGTGCGGATGGACAAGCCCGCCGCCTTCCTGATGGCGGACATCGAAAAGGACACCGTCGACTTCCAGGATAACTACGACGGCAAGGACCGCGAGCCCACGGTGCTGCCGGCGCGGTTCCCGAACATGCTGGTCAACGGCGCGGGCGGGATCGCGGTGGGGATGGCGACCAACATCCCGCCCCACAACCTGGGCGAGGTCGTGGACGCCACGCTGGCGCTGATCGAGAACCCCGACCTGTCGACCGAACGGCTGATGGAATACATCCCCGCCCCCGACTTTCCGACCGGCGGCGTGATCCTCGGCCGGTCCGGCGCGCGCAAGGCCTATCTGGAGGGTCGCGGTTCCGTCATCATCCGCGCGAAAACCCGGATCGAGGAAATCCGCAAGGACCGTTTCGCCATCATCGTGGACGAGGTTCCCTATCAGGTGAACAAGGCCGCGATGATCGAGAAGATCGCCGAAATGGTGCGCGAAAAGCGGATCGAGGGCATCGCCGGGGTCGCCGACGAATCCGACCGCATCGGCGTGCGCGTGGTGATCGAACTCAAGCGCGACGCGACGCCGGATGTGGTGCTGAACCAGCTTTACCGCTTCTCGCCCATGCAGGTCAGCTTCGGCTGCAACATGCTGGCGCTGAACGGCGGCCGGCCGGAACAGCTGACGCTGCGCGATTTCCTTGCCCATTTCGTCACCTTCCGCGAAGAGGTGGTGGCCCGCCGCACCGCCTATGAACTGCGCAAGGCGCGCGAACGGGCGCATCTTCTGTGCGGTCTGGCGGTCGCGGTGTCGAACGTGGACGAGGTGGTGGCGACCATCCGGTCCTCCGCCGACCCGGCAGAGGCGCGCGAACGGCTGATGACCCGCCGCTGGCCCGCCGCCGACATCGCCGATTACATCAAGCTGATCGACGACCCGTCGCATACGATGAACGCCGACGGCACCTACAACCTGTCGGAAACCCAGGCCCGCGCCATTCTGGAACTGCGGTTGCAGCGCCTGACCCAGATGGGCGTCAAGGAAGTCACCGACGAACTGGAAGACCTCGCCGCGAAGATCAAGGATTTCCTCGCCATCCTCGGTTCGCGCGACCGGATCATGGCCATCATCTCTGCCGAACTGCGCGAGGTGAAGGACCAGTTCGCCGTTCCCCGCCGGACGGAAATCGTGGACTGGGGCGGCGACCTGGACGACGAGGACCTGATCGAGCGCGAGGACATGGTGGTCACCATCACCTCGGGCGGCTACATCAAGCGCACGCCGCTGGCCGAATTCCGGTCGCAGCGGCGCGGCGGCAAGGGCCTGTCGTCCATGGCGACGAAAGAGGACGATGTCGTCACCACTCTGTTCGTGGCCAATACCCACACCGCGCTTTTGTTCTTCACCACCGACGGCATGGCCTATCAGATGAAATGCTGGCGCCTGCCGCTGGCGGGCCGTACCGCCAAGGGCAAGGCCATCGTCAACATCCTGCCGATCGAGCCCGGCATTTCCATCGCCGCGCTGATGCCGGTGGACGTGCCGGAAACCGAATGGGACGATCTCCAGATCGTCTTTGCCACCTCGGACGGCGACGTGCGCCGCAACGCGCTGTCGGATTTCACCGGGATCAAGCGCAACGGCAAGATCGCGATGAAACTGCCCGAGGGCGTCAGCCTCGTGAACGCCCGCATCGCGGACGAGGGCGACGACGTGCTGCTGGTCACGGCGCAGGGCCGGGCGATCCGCTTTGCCACCACCGATGTGCGCGTGTTCAAGGGCCGCGATTCCACCGGCGTGCGCGGGGTGCGGCTGGCGGGCGACGACCGCGTGGTCTCGATGGCGGTGATCCGCCATTTCGACGCGACGCCAGAGGAACGCGCGGCCTATCTCAAACAGCGCCGCCTTGTCGCGGGATCGCTGGACGACGCCACCGAGGGCGACGAGGATGACGGCATCGAGGCCGGGCAGCTGTCGCCCGAACGCTATGCCGAAATGTCCGCCGCCGAAGACCTGATCCTGACCATCAGCGCCGGGGGCCTCGGCAAGATCACGTCGAGCCACGACTACCGCGTGACGGGCCGCGGCGGCCAGGGCGTGCGCGCCACCGACGCCGCGATGCGCGGCGGCCCGCTGGTCGCGGCCTTCCCGATCGAGACCGGCGACCAGGTGATGCTGGTGACAAGCTCCGGCCAGTCGATCCGCGTGCCGGTCGAGGGCATCCGCTTCCTCGGCCGCACGGGGGGCGGGGTGAAGGTGCTCGACCTCAACGGCTCGGGCGAGGAAGTCGCCTCGGTCGCCCGCATCGCCGAACAGGCCGAGGAAGACGCAGCCCCCGACACCGACGCGGGCGGCGAAACGGGCGCGGAGGGCTGAGCCCCCCGCCCCGCACGCCCCCCCGGCCCGGCGGACAGCCGGGCGTGAACCGGCGGGGCGGCCCCGCTTCTCCGGCCGCGGGCGGGGCCCCCTGTGATCGCACCGCCCCCGCCCCCATATGCAAGCGGCAGGAGGACGGCGATGGGCGAATGGGAATTCGGGCGGCTGGTCTATCTGGGGCTGCTGCTGGTGGCGGTGGGCGGCTGGCTGGTGGTGGAACACCGCGGACGGATCGGCGCGGCGTTGCGGCAGTTGCTGGCCTGGGGGCTTCTGTTCCTGGGGGTGGTCGCGGCCTATGGGCTCTGGTCCGACATCCGCACCCAGGTCGCCCCGCGCCAGTCGGTGATGGAGGCGGGCACGCAGATCGAACTGCCCCGCGCCCCGGACGGCCACTATTACCTGACCCTGCACATCGCCGGCACGCCCGTACGCTTCATGGTCGATACCGGCGCGACCGAGGTGGTGCTGTCGGACCGCGACGCGCGCCGGCTCGGGATCGACCCGGAAACGCTGGTCTTCACCGGCCGGGCACAGACGGCGAACGGCGTGATCCGCACCGCGCGGGTGCGGCTCGACGAAGTGACGCTGGACGGCTTCCCCGAGGGCCGCATCGCCGCCTCGGTGGGCGACGGCCCGCTCGGCATGTCGCTTCTGGGGATGGATTACCTGAACCGTTTCAGCCGGATCGAAATCGCGGCGGGCCGGCTGGTGCTGACGCGCTGACCCGGGGGGCAGTGCCGGGGGAAAGCGCGGCGCCGGGGCGCTGCCCCGGACCCCGGAGTATTTATGAAAAGATGAAGCTGCAAGGGCGCTTATCGAAACCGTTCACCTTTCTGTCCCCAAATATCCCGGGGGTCCGGGGGCTGGCCCCCGGCCCTGCCCGTTCCGCCGGGCCTAGCGTTCGGTCTTCTTCTCCCACCGGCCGCTTTCCTCGGACCAGTATTGCGCCTTGATCCCGGCGCCGGTCAGGGTGCGCCACTGGTCGCGCGCGGTGGCCAGCGCCGCGGGGTCGGCGGCGTCGAAGAGGATGCAGACCCGTTCCAGCGCCGCCGCCTCTGCCGCCCCCACCTCGGCGCCATCGAGCGCGATCAGGCAGGCGGCGCCGTTGGGGATGTCGGCCCGGTCGGTCAGCAGCACCGGCTGGTCGGCATCATGCGGCCCGCCCGCGATGCCATGGGGCAGGAACCCGTCCTCGGGCACCAGCCACAGCCGTTCGTCCAGCCATTCCAGCCGCGCCCGGTCGCGCCCGCGCACCGCCACGCGCCATCCCGCCCCCTGCGCCCGCCCGATCAGCTGCGGCAAAAGCGCCTCGGGGGCCGAGCGCGTCAGGTGGTAGAACATCGCGGTGCCCAAGCGCCCTAGCCCTCGTAGCGGTCGCGGATCAGCCGGTCGAGCGCGCGCACCCCCCACCCCGTCGCCCCCTTCGGCGCGAGCGGCCCGTCGGCCTTGGCCAGCGTCGTGCCCGCGATGTCGAGGTGGATCCAGGGCGTCCCGGGCTTGACGAAGCGTTGCAGGAACTGCGCCGCGGTGATGGACCCCGCTTCGCGCCCGCCCACGTTCTTCATGTCGGCGAGATCGGACTTGAGCTTGGCGTCATAGCTTTCGGCCAGCGGCATGCGCCAGGCGCCCTCGGCCTCTGCCGCCGCCGCGCGCAGGAAGGCGTTGCAGAAGGCGTCGTCGTTGGAAAACACGCCCGTGTTGTCGTTGCCGAGCGCGATGATGATCGCCCCGGTCAGCGTCGCGAGGTCGATCACGCCCGAAGGGGCGAAGCGGTCCTGCGTGTACCAGAGCACATCGGCCAGCACGAGCCGGCCCTCGGCGTCGGTGTTGATGACCTCGATCGTGTCGCCCTTCATCGACTTCACGATGTCGCCGGGGCGTTGCGCGCGCCCGTCGGGCATGTTTTCCACCAGACCCACGACGCCGACGACATTCGCCCGCGCCTTGCGCAGCGCCAGCGTCCGCATCACCCCGGCGACGACGCCCGCGCCGCCCATGTCCATCGTCATCTCTTCCATGCCCGCGGCGGGCTTGATGGAAATGCCGCCCGTGTCGAACACCACCCCCTTGCCGACCAGCGCCAGCGGCGGTTCGTCCCCGCCGCCCCGCCAGCGCATGACCACCAGCTTGGAGGGGCTTTCCGACCCCTGCCCCACGGCCAGCATCGCCTGCATGCCGAGGCGCATCATGTCTTCTTCCTCGAGGATCTCGACATCGAGGCCCAGTTCCCCCATCGCCGCCAGCCGGGCGGCGAAATCGTGGGTGGTCAGCACGTTGGCCGGTTCGCTCACCAGATCGCGGGTGAAGAACACGCCTTCGGCCAGCGCCGCCATGGGCTGCGCGGCGGCGGCGACGGATTCGGGTTCGCGCACCATCAGCGTGACGGGGCCGGGGGTCTTCGTCTCGCCGGTCTTGTGTGCGGTGAAGGCATAGGCGCGCAGCGCGATCCCGAAGGACAGATCCGCCGCCCGCACGAGCCCGTCGGCCAGCACGCAGGCCCCCGCCTCGGTCAGTTTCGCGCCGATGGCGCCGCCGGCGCGCCGCGCGGTCGCGGCATCGGCGGTGCGGTCGATCCTGACCACCTGCACCGCCTCGCAGGCAAGCCCGGCCGGAAAGGCAAGGTCCGCCGCCTCTGCCGGTTTCAGCCGCGCGAAGGCGGGCGAGCCCGCGAACCGCGCCAGCGCGCCGCGCGTCAGCCGGTTCACCGCCCGCGCGCCCATCCCCATCCTGCCGTCCGCGCCGACCAGCACCACCAGCCGTCCGGGCAGGTCGGGAAGCTGGGTCAGGTCGGGGGCCTTGAAATGGATCGCGACGGGATGGGTCATCTGTGTCTCCGCTGGAAAGGGCCGTGCGGCACCGGGCCGGCGCCGGGGCGGAGGTTAGCCGCCGCCCCGCGCGATGACCAGATGGCAGTTTTCCCGCCCGGATATTTGGTCTAGGGTCCGCGCCCGAGGGGCGGCCGGTCAGGGAGGTGCGGGGGTGTCGCGATTCGACCGATACATCCTGTCGCAGCTGCTGACGCTGTTCGGGTTCTTCGCGCTGGTGCTGGTGGCGGTCTACTGGGTGAACCGCGCCGTGTCGCTGTTCGACCGGCTGATCGGCGACGGCCAGTCGGCGCTGGTGTTCCTCGAACTGACCGCGCTGACGCTGCCCAATGTCATGCGGCTGGTGCTGCCGGTGGCGGCCTTTGCCGCGGCCGCCTATGTCACCAACCGGCTGACGACCGAATCCGAACTGGTGGTGATGCAGGCCACCGGCTTTTCCGCCTTCCGGCTGGCGCGGCCGGTGCTGGTCTACGGGCTGATCGTGGCGGGCATGATGGCGGTGCTGATGCATGTGCTGGTTCCCGCCAGCCGCACCGCGCTGAACCAGCGCCAGGCCGACATCGCCCAGGACATGACCGCGCGGTTCCTGCAAGAGGGCGTGTTCCAGTTTCCCGCCGACGGCGTGGGTTTCTACATCCGCAAGATCGACGAGACGGGCGAATTGCGCGACATCTTCCTGTCGGACGGCCGCGACGCGGGCAGCCGCGTGACCTATACCGCCCGCAGCGCCCTGCTGATGCGGACGGACTCGGGGCCGCGGCTGCTGCTGTTCGACGGCATGGCGCAGCGGCTGACGCTGGCGGACAGGCGGCTGTCGGTCACGCGCTTTGCCGATTTCAGCTATGACATCGGCGCGCTCCTGGCGCCGGGCACGCTCAGCCGGCGGGACGAGGCGTCGCTGCCCACCCGGTTGCTGCTGTCCCCCACGCCCGAGGTGCTGACGGAAACGGGCCGCCCGCGCGCCGTGCTGCTCTACGAAGGGCACAACCGCCTTGCGCAGCCCTTCCTCGCGACGGTGGCGGGGCTGATCGGCTTTGCCACGCTGCTTCTGGGGGCGTTCAGCCGGTTCGGCCTGTGGCGGCAGTTGCTGGGGGCGACGCTGCTGCTGGTGCTGTTGCAGTTCACGGCGAACGCGGCCGAAAACCTCGGGATCCGGGACGAGCGGCTGTGGCCGCTGGCCTGGGCGGCGCCGCTTCTGGGGGCGGCGGTCGTGGTGGTGCTGCTGGCGCTGGCGCAGCGCCCGCGCGGACCGCGCTGGTGGCGGGCGGGCCGCGCCGTCGCGCCGGAGGCGGCGGCATGACGCTGTGGCTTTACTTCGCGCGGCGGTTCGCGCTGACGGTGGGGGTGGTGCTGGCGGTCTTTGCCGGGATCCTGATGCTGATCGACATGGTGGAACAGATCCGCCGCTATGCGGGCAGCGACCTGAGCCTCGGCCAGGCGGCGCAGCTGGCGCTGCTGAACATGCCCGGCGCGCTCTACCGTGTGTTGCCGCTGGTGGTGATGCTGGGCTCCATCGCGCTCTTCCTCGCGCTGGCAAGGTCGAGCGAACTGGTCGTCACCCGCGCCGCCGGGCGGTCGGCGCTCGGCGCGCTGGTGTCGCCGGTGGCGGCGGCGCTGGTGCTGGGGGCGGTCGGGGTCGCGCTCATCAATCCGCTGGTCGCGGCGACGGGGCGCGCGTCGGACCAATATGCCGCCGAACTGCGCCGCGGGCCGCAAAGCGTGCTGTCGATCAGCGAAGAGGGGATGTGGCTGCGTCAGGGCAACCCCGATGGCCAGACGGTGATCCGCGCCGCCCGCGCCAGCCGCGACGGCACGCATCTGTTCGCCGTCACCTTCCTCGCCTTCGACGAGGGCGGCCTGCCCGTCACCCGGATCGAGGCCGAGGAAGCCGTGCTGGAACCCGGGCGCTGGCGGCTGGCCGGGGCCAAGGAATGGCACCTGAACGAGGACAACCCCGAGGTGTCCGCCCGCCTTTACGAGACCGCCGAACTGGCCACCAACCTGACCGTCGATTCGATCCGCGACAGTTTCGGCACCCCCGCCGCGATCCCGATCTGGGATCTGCCGGAATTCATCGCCGGGCTGGAACGCGCGGGCTTCACCTCGCAGAAACACCGGGTCTGGTTGCAGATGGAACTGGCGCTGCCGGTGCTGCTGGCGGCGATGGTGCTGGTGGCGGCGGGGTTCACCATGCGCCATGTGCGGTTCGGGCGCATGGGGGTGCTGGTGCTTCTGGCGGTGCTGTCGGGATTTGCCATTTTCTTCCTGCGCAATTTCGCGCAGATCCTGGGCGAGAACGGCCAGATCCCCCCCGCGCTTGCGGCATGGAGCCCGCCGGTGGTGGCGATCCTGTTCGCGCTGTCGCTTTTGCTGCATCTGGAGGAAGGATGACCCCCCGCCCGCGCCCCGCATTCCGAAGGGTCAAGGCGCTGCTGCTGGCCGCGGCGCTTGCCCTGCCCGTGCCGGCGCCGGCGGCAGAGGGGCCGGCGACGCTGGTCGCCGACCGGGTGGAATTGCAGCGCGGCGATCTGCTGGTGGCCACCGGCGCGGTCGAGGTGCTCTATCAGGGCAGCCGCCTGCGCGCGGCGCGCGTCAGCTATGACGGCACGGCCGGGACGCTGGCGATCGAAGGCCCGATCGTGCTGACCGAGGCCGGGGGCGGCACCATCGTGCTGGCGGATGCCGGGGAACTGTCGTCCGACCTGCGCGAGGGGCTGTTGCAAAGCGCGCGGATGGTGCTGGACCGCCAGTTGCAGATCGCCGCGGCCGAACTGCGCCGCGTCGGCGGGCGCTATACCCAGGCCAGCCGCGTCGTCGCGTCGTCCTGCCGGGTCTGCGCGGGGTCGGAAACGCCGCTGTGGGAAATCCGCGCCCGCCGCGTGATCCACGACGCCGAGGAACGCCAGATCTATTTCCAGAACGCCGAATTCCGCATCGCCGGCCTGCCGGTGGCCTGGCTGCCGCGCCTGCGCATGCCGGACCCGACGCTGGAACGGGCGACGGGCTTTCTGATGCCGGTGATGCGCAGCACCTCGGGCCTAGGCTTCGGGATCGGCACGCCCTATTTCATCCGCCTCGGCGACACGCGCGATGTCACCCTTTATCCGTTCCTGTCCACCAAGGGCGCCCGCGCCTTCGGGCTGCGCTACCGGCAGGCTTTCGCGAACGGCGAGATCGAACTGACCGGCACCACCGCGCATGACGGGCTGGTGCCAGGGCAGCGCGGCCATGCCACCGCCGCCGGGCGGTTCGATCTGGGGCGCGGCTATGTGCTGCGCTTCGATGCCGAAACCGTCAGCGACCGGGGCTATCTGGCCGACTACGGCCTGTCCGACACCGACCGGCTGGAAAGCCGCGTCTCGGTCGGGCGCATCCGGCGCGACGAATATGTCATGGCGCGGCTGGTGCATTTCCATTCCATCCGCGAGGGCGAGGCGAACAACAGCCTGCCCGCGGTGGTGGGCGACGTGGACCTGCGCCGCCGTTTCGCCCTGCCGCGGGGGATGGGCGTTCTGGGGCTGCGGTTGCAGGGCGGGGGCTATTCGGCCAGCCAGCAGGTGGCGGGCGCGGGCCTGCGCCGGCTGACCATCGAGGCCGACTGGCGCCGCGACTGGCTGTTGCCCGGCGGGTTGCTGGCCGCCGCCGAACTGCGGGCGAGCGCGGATTACTACCGCTATGGGCTCGGGTCCGGCGCATTGGGGCGCAGCGCGCGGGTGGAAACCCCGGCGGCGATGGCCGAACTGCGCTGGCCCTGGGCGCGCGGGCGCGCCGATGGCGGCGTCGAGGTGATCGAACCCGTGGCCCAACTGGTCTGGAGCCGCAGCCATATCCAGGGCACGGTGCCGAACGAGGACAGCCGCCTTCTGGAATTCGACGAGGGCAACCTGTTCGCCTTCAACCGCTTTCCCGGCGCCGAACGGCGCGAGCAGGGCACGCGGCTGAACCTCGGCCTCGGCTACAGCCGGCTGACGGGCGAGGGGCTGAGCTTCGGCGGGCTGGTGGGCCGGGTGCTGCGCGCCGACGACCGGGGCCAGTTCACCCGCGCCTCGGGCCTTGGCGGCGCGCGGTCGGACTGGCTGGTGTCGATGTTCGTCAGCACCCCCGGGGGGCTGGCGGTGCAGGGGCGGGTGGCCTTCGACGACCAGGTGGAACTGTCGCGCAGCGAATTGCGCCTGCGGCTGGAACGGTCGCGCTATGGTCTGGCCACGGCCTGGGTCTGGGCGGCGGCGGATGCGGCCGAAGACCGGCTGCGCGAAACCTCGGAATGGGTGGTGGACGGGCGCTGGCAGATGTCCTCGACCTGGGCGGCGCGGGTGTCGGGGCGCTACGATCTGGCCGCCGACCGCGCGACGGAGGCCGGTCTGGGGCTGGAATTCGCCAACGAATGCCTGCGGGTCGATCTTTCTCTCTCGCGTCGCTTCACGTCCTCGACTAGTGTACGGGCGTCCACCGATTTCGGCCTTTCGGTCGATCTCGTGGGGTTCGGCGCGGGCAGTGCGGCCGGACCCGCAGGCCGGGCGTGCCGGGGATGACCCGCCGCAGGCACCGCGGGCCCGCCCGGGCCCCGTGGTCAGACAAAGCCCCCCGGGGCACAGACGGAATGCGAGCAGAACGACAAGATGCGCCTTAACATCCTTTCCGCCGCCCTGTTGGGCCTGGGCCTTCTGGGCACCACCCTGCCCGCCCCCGTCCGCGCCAACCCCTTCGCGCCGCGGCTTCTGGTGGGCGAAAGCGTCATCACCCGGTTCGAATTCGACCAGCGCCGCCGGTTCCTGGAACTTCTGGGTGCGCAGGGCGATCTGGACGAGATGGCGGAAACCGCGCTGATCGAGGACCGGCTGCGCATGCTGGACGCCAGCCGCGTGGACCTGAAACCCTCGCCCGAGGCGATCCGCGCGGGGATGGAGGAATTCGCCGGCCGCGCCGGGCTGACGGCAGAGGAATTCGTGGCCGCGCTGGAAGAAAACGGCGTCGCGGCGCAGACCTTCCGCGATTTCGTCGCCGCCGGGGTGATCTGGCGCGAGATCGTGCGCGGCCGGTTTTCCGGCAGCGTGGGGTCCGTCAGCGAGGCGGAGATCGACCGCGCGCTGTCGGTCGATGCGCAGAAGGGCCCCCTGATGCGGGCCGAGATCGCCGAAATCGTCCTGCCCTCGACGCGCACGAAACTGGCGCAGGAACTGGCCGATACGGTGCGGGGCGAGGCCGCCTTCGCCGCCGCCGCGCGCGAACATTCGATTGCCGACAGCGCCGAAAAGGGCGGGCTGGTGGGCTGGGTGCCCGCGGGCAACCTGCCGCAGGCGGTGGTGGCGCAGCTGTCGGGCCTCGGCGTCGGCGCGGTGTCGCAGCCGGTCCGGGTGGCCGAGGGCATCGCCGTCTACCAGTTGCGCGGGCTGGAACAGCACGACGCCGTGACCCCGGGCCTGACCGAGGTCGATTACGCCATGTTCCTGATCCCCGGCGCGCGCACGCCCGAGGCGCTGGCCGAGGGGCTGCGCATCCGCGCGCAGGTGGATGCCTGCGACGACTTCTATGCCGTCGCCAGGGGCCTGCCGCCGGAACGGCTGATCCGCGAAAAGGTGGCCAGACCCGCCCTGCCCGCCGATGTGGCGGCGGAACTGGCGAAACTCGACCCCGGCGAATCCTCGCTGGCGCTGGTGCGGGGGGGGTATACGGTGCTGCTGATGCTGTGTTCGCAGCGCGTGGCCAGCGCCATCCCCGCCGACCGCGACGCGGTGCGCGAGCGGATCATGAACGAACGCCTGTCGGCGATGGCAGAGATCTATCTCGCAAAGCTGCGCGCCAACACCCATATCCGCCGGCCCTGAGCCCATGGCCGGCCCCCGCCCGCTTCCCGTCGCGCTCAGCTGCGGCGAACCCGCCGGCATCGGTGCGGAAATCGCGCTGAAGGCCCGCGCGGTACTGGGGGCGGCGCTGCCCTTCGTCTGGATCGGCGATCCCCGGCACCTGCCCGGGGATGCGCGCTGGCAGGCGGTCGATACGCCCGCCGCGGCGGCCGAGGTGCCGGGCGATCTGCTGCCCGTCCTGCCCCTGCGCTTTGCGGGCCCCGCGATCCCGGGCGAGCCGCGCCCTGAAAATGCGGCGGGCGTGATCGCCGCCATCGCCCGGGCGGTGGATCTGGTACAGGCGGGGGCGGCCGGGGCGGTCTGCACCCTGCCGATCCACAAGAAGGCGCTGAAGGACGGCGCGGGTTTCGCCTTTCCGGGCCATACCGAATACCTCGCGCATCTGGCGGGGGTGGACCGCGTGGTGATGATGCTGGCCTGCGAGGGGCTGCGCGTGGTGCCCGCGACGATCCATATCCCGCTGGCCGAGGTGCCGCGCGCCCTGACCGCCGAGGGGCTGGAGGCCACGATCCGCATCACCCATGCCGCGCTGATCCGCGATTTCGGCCTGCCCGCGCCGCGGCTTGCCGTCGCCGGGCTCAACCCCCATGCGGGCGAGGGCGGCGCGATGGGGGGCGAGGAGATCGCGCTGATCGCGCCCCTGCTGGACCGGCTGCGGGCCGGGGGGATGGCGATCGCCGGGCCGCTGCCGGCCGACACGATGTTTCATCCGGCGGCGCGGGCGCGCTATGATGCGGCGATCTGCATGTATCACGATCAGGCGCTGATCCCGATCAAGACCATCGACTTCGCCGGCGGGGTGAACGTGACGCTCGGCCTGCCCTTCGTGCGCACCTCGCCCGACCACGGCACGGCCTTCGACATTGCGGGCAAGGGGGTGGCGGATCCGTCGTCGCTGATCGCGGCGCTGCGGATGGCGGCGGGGATGGCGGGGCGGCATGGGTGAGGATTGGGTTTGTGGCTGCTGTCGGCGCCGGGGGGCTGTCTGCCCCGCGCCGGCTGGTTCTCGAACCAGTGGCGCACCAGCCGGCGCCCCCCCGAGGATATTTAGAGACAGAAAGTGGCGCAGGCGCGGGGCTTGCGTCGAAGGAGGCGCGCATGGCCGCGATTGACGGACTGCCGCCGCTGCGGGCAGTGATCGCGGCGCATGGGCTGGCGGCGAAGAAGAGCCTCGGCCAGAATTTCCTGCTGGACCTGAACCTGACCGCCCGCATCGCGCGGGTGGCGGGCGATCTGAGTGCCTGCGACGTGCTGGAGGTGGGTCCCGGCCCCGGCGGGCTGACGCGCGGCCTGCTGGCCGAGGGCGCGCGCCATGTGCTGGCGGTGGAAAAGGACGCGCGCTGCCTGCCCGCGCTGGCGGAAATCGCCGCCGCCTATCCCGGGCGGCTGACGGTGGTCGCGGGCGACGCGCTGGCGCTGGACGTGGCGGCGCATCTGACGCCCCCGGTGCGGGTGGTGGCGAACCTGCCCTACAATGTGGGCACCGAACTGCTGGTGCGCTGGCTGACCCCGCCCGACTGGCCGCCCTTCTGGCAAAGCCTGACGCTGATGTTCCAGAAAGAGGTGGCGGAGCGCATCGTGGCCCGCCCCGGCAGCCCCGCCTATGGGCGGCTGGCGCTGCTGGCGCAGTGGCGGGCCGAGGCGAAAATCGCCCTGACCCTGCCGCCCGAGGCCTTCGTGCCCGCGCCCAAGGTGCATTCGGCGGTGGTGCATCTGACCGCCCTGCCCGCGCCCCGTTACCCCGCCGATCCGGCGGTTCTGGGGCGGATCACGGCGGCGGCCTTCAACCAGCGGCGCAAGATGCTGCGGTCGAGCCTGAAGGGCGTGGCGCCGGGGATCGAGGATCTGCTGCGCGCCGCCGGGATCGAACCCACCGCGCGGGCCGAGACCGTTTCGCTGGAGGCGTTCTGCGCGCTGGCCCGCGCCGTGAAGGCGCAGGCGGGCTGACCGCCGGGCCGAAGCCCGGGGGCCGGGATCATTCGGCGGCCGCGTCCTTGGACGGGGCGGAGGCCGCTTCCTTGGGTTTGCGCGGGCGGCGGCTGCGGGCGGGTTTGTCCGCGGCCTCGCCTTCGGGCGCGGCGGGGGCGGCAGCGGGTTCGGCCGGGGCCGGGGTGCTGCGGCGCGACGGTTCGCTGCGCCGTTCGCCGCCCCTGCTGCGGGGCGCGGGATCGGGTTTCGCCTCGGGGCGCGGTTCGGGCCGGGATTCGGGGCGTTCCGTTCGCGGTTCCGGCTCGGGGCGCGGGTCCTGCCGGGGTTCCTGCCGGGCCGCGCGGGGCTGGCTTTCCGGCGTCTCGACCAGACCGCTGTCGCCCTCGGGCTCGTCCTCGAAGGGCAGCACGGGGACCATGCCCTCGGACCGTTCGGCGGTGTCTTCCTCGCGGTCGTCGCGCACGCGGGGCGGATAGCCCCGGTGTTCGCCGCCCTGGCCGTTCTGGCCGTTGTTGCGCCGGGCCTCCTGTTCGGCGGCCATCTCGCGCTGCGCCTCGCCCAGCATCCTTGTGTAATGCTCGGCATGCTGCATGAAATTCTCTGCCGCCACCCGGTCGTTGGACAGCTGCGCATCCCGGGCAAGCACGAGATATTTCTCGATGATCTGCTGCGGCGTGCCGCGCACCTTGCCTTCGGGGCCGGAGCTGTCAAAGACCCGGTTGATGATGTTCCCGATGGAACGCGGGCGGTTCTGCTTTGAACGCGAACGTGACTTGGAGGATCTCATCTGTCCTGTTTTCCGGCCTGAATCCGGCAACCCGGATTGCCTGCTGTCGCCCGACCCTGGGCCCGCGCGGGGTCATTGTCGGCTGCATGTGCGGCTTGCCAGCGCGCCGGGGGCGGGTCCCCGCAGCGTCGCCTGATGCGCAATAAACATGCGCTGCGGGTCGTCGCAAGCGGATTCTGCGCCCGATGTGCGGAAAAATGCCCGATCCCGCGCGATTGTGACGCGGAAACGTCAGGCAAGGGGGGCGCGGGCGGCCACCACGCGGTCGCGGGCGTCGAGATCGGGGTGGATGGCGACGCCCGTGAACCCGGCCCCGGCCAGCAATGCCGCCACCGCAGGCCCTTGCGTAGGCCCGATTTCCAGCAGGATCCGCCCGCCGGGGGCCAGATGCGCCGCCGCCCCCGCCGCGATGGCGCGGTAGGCGGCCAGCCCGTCGCCGCCATCGGTCAGGGCAAGGTGCGGCTCATGGTCGCGGACCTCGGGGGAAAGGGCGGCCATTTCCGCCAGCGCGATATAGGGCGGGTTCGACACGATCAGGTCGAACCGCCCCGTCACGCCGGAAAACCAGTCCGACAGCAGGAAATCCGCCGCCACCCCGAGCGCCGCCGCATTCCCCCGCGCCACCGCCAGCGCGGCCGGCGACACATCCGTGCCCACCCCCGCAGCCCCCGGCCGTTCCGCCAGCAGCGTCAGCAGGATCGCCCCCGTGCCGGTGCCGAGGTCGAGCACGCAGGAAAACGGCTCCGCCAGCGCCAGCGCCACCAGCACCTCGGTTTCGGGCCGCGGGTCGAGCACATCCGCCGTCACGCGGAAATCCCGCCCCCAGAAGGCGCGCCGGCCGAGGATCTGGCTGACCGGGCGCCGCCCGGCACGCGCCGCCACCGCGGCCTCGAACCGCGCGGCGGCCTCTGGCGGCAAGGCGTCGTGCAGGTGCAGCGTCAGCCGCCCCGGATCCACCCCCATCGCATCGGCCAGCAGCAGGCGCGCATCGCGCGGCGCACCCGCCACCCCCGCCGCCGCCAGCCGCGCCACGGCCGCGCGCAGCGCCAGCGCTGGTGTCGGTGACGGGGGGGCGGCGCTCATCCCTCCATCTCTGCCAGACGGCGGGCCTGATCGTCGGCCACCAGCGCGTCGATGATTTCCGCCAGATCGCCCTGCATCACCTGATCGAGCCGGTAGAGCGTCAGGTTGATCCGGTGATCGGTCATCCGGCCCTGTGGAAAGTTGTAGGTGCGGATGCGTTCCGAACGGTCGCCCGATCCGACCTGCGCCTTGCGGTCGGCGGCGCGGGCGGCGTCCTTGGCGGTGCGTTCCATCTCGTAAAGCCGGGCGCGCAGGACGGCCATGGCGTTGGCGCGGTTCTGGTGCTGCGACTTTTCCGACGAGGTGACGACGATCCCGGTGGGAATATGGGTGATGCGCACGGCGGAATCGGTGGTGTTCACATGCTGGCCGCCGGCGCCGGACGACCGCATCGTGTCGATGCGGATGTCGGCGGCGGGGATGTCGATATCGACCTCTTCGGCCTCGGGCAGCACGGCGACGGTGGCGGCCGAGGTATGGATGCGCCCGCCGGATTCGGTTTCCGGCACCCGCTGCACCCGGTGCACGCCGGATTCGTACTTGAGCCGCGCGAACACGCCCTCGCCCGCGATGCGCGCCATCGCCTCCTTCACGCCGCCGAGTTCGGTTTCCGCCAGTTCCAGCAGCTGGAAATCCCACCCCTGCCGTTCGGCGTGGCGCTGGTACATGCGCAGCAGGTCGGCGGCGAACAGCGCGGCTTCCTCGCCCCCCGTACCGGGGCGGATTTCCACGATGGCGGGGCGCGCATCGGCGGCGTCGCGCGGCAAAAGCGCCAGCCGCAGCGCCTGTTCCAGCCCCGGCAGCCGCGCCCGCAGGCGGGGGATCTCTTCCTCGGCCAGCGCGCGCATCTCGGGGTCGGCCAGCATGGCCTCGGCCTCGGCCAGGTCGGCCTCCGCGCGCTTCCATTCGGCGATGGTGGCGACGACGGGGCGCAGGTCGGCATATTCGCGGCTCAGCGCGGCGATTTCCGCGGGCCCGAGGGCCGCGCCGAGCCGCGCCTCGAGATATTCGAAGCGGCTGGTGATCTGGTCGAGTCTGTCGCGCGGAAGCATCCCCGCGATGTGCCCCCCGCGCGGGGCGCGGTCAAGGGGCGGCGTCGCCGGGCCCATCGGCCGCCCGCCCGCGCAAGACTATTCGCGCGCCGCCGCGCGGCCCCCCGGATCCCCGCAAGAAACTGCGCAATTATAGCGCGTTTTGCCGTTTTATTGTTCTGTCTGCCGAGGATTTGTCCTAGACCGCCCTCGCAATGCGCGTTTTGCTGATTCTGTGTGCGCATCCGAGAGGAAGACGATCTTGGTACATCTCGACGAAAAGCTGCAACCGATCCTGACCGAGGTTCTGCGCCGCAATGCCGGCGAGCCCGAGTTCCACCAGGCGGTGCACGAAGTTCTGGAAAGCCTGGGCCGCGTGATCGCGAAGCGGCCCGAATATGCCGAACAGGCGCTGATCGAACGCATCTGCGAACCCGAGCGCCAGATCATCTTCCGCGTGCCGTGGGCCGACGACAAGGGCCGCGCGCACATCAACCGCGGCTTCCGGGTCCAGTTCAACTCGGCGCTCGGCCCCTACAAGGGCGGCATCCGGTTCCACCCGTCGGTGAACGTGGGCATCATCAAGTTCCTCGGGTTCGAGCAGACGTTCAAGAACGCGCTCACCGGCATGCCGATCGGCGGCGCCAAGGGCGGGTCGGACTTCGACCCCAAGGGCCGGTCGGATGCGGAAATCATGCGATTCTGCCAGTCGTTCATCACCGAACTCTATCGCCATCTGGGCGAATACACCGATGTGCCCGCGGGCGACATCGGCGTGGGCGGGCGCGAGATCGGCTATATGTTCGGCCAGTACAAGCGCCTGACCAACCGCTACGAGGCGGGCGTGCTGACCGGCAAGGGCCTCAGCTACGGCGGCTCGCGTGCGCGCAAAGAGGCGACGGGCTACGGCAACACCTATTTCGTGCAGTCGATGCTGGCCACCCGCGGCCTGACCTTCGAGGGCCGCAAGGTCGTCGTCTCGGGCTCGGGCAATGTCGCCATCTATACGATGGAAAAGGTCCAGTCCTTCGGCGGCAAGGTCATGGCGTGTTCGGATTCCAACGGCTATGTCGTCGATGAGAACGGTATCGACCTGGATCTGGTCAAGGAAATCAAGGAGGTCCGCCGCGAACGGATTTCCGAATATGCCCGCCTCAAGGGCACCGGGGCGCATTACATCGCCGGCGGCTCGATCTGGGACGTGTCCTGCGATGTCGCCATGCCCTCGGCCACGCAGAACGAACTGACCGGCAAGGATGCCCGCACACTGGTGAAGAACGGCGTGATCGCGGTGGGCGAGGGCGCGAACATGCCCACCACCCCCGATGCGGTGAAGATCTTCCAGGAGGCGGGCGTGCTGTTCGCGCCGGGCAAGGCGGCGAACGCGGGGGGCGTGGCGACCTCGGCGCTGGAGATGCAGCAGAACGCCAGCCGCGACAGCTGGACCTTCGATCAGACCGAGGCCCGGCTGGCCGTCATCATGCGCGGCATCCACGATGCCTGCTACGAGACGGCCGAGGAATACGGCGCGCCGGGCGACTATGTTCTGGGCGCCAACATCGCCGGCTTCGTCCGCGTGGCCGAGGCGATGCGCGCGCTCGGCCTGATCTGAGGCATCGGGCGCGGCGGGGTTCAGCGCCGCCGCGTCCAGCCGTAAAGGCTGATCAGCTCATGCGCCACATGCGCCCCCGCGATGGCGGTGGCGCCGGTGGTGTCGTAGGGCGGCGAAACCTCGACCACATCGCCCCCCACGAGGTTCACCCCCGCCAGCCCCCGCAGGATCGCCGCCGCCTGCCAGCTGGCCAGCCCGCCCCAGACCGGGGTGCCGGTGCCGGGGGCAAAGGCCGGGTCCAGCGCGTCGATGTCGAAGGTCAGATAGCAGGGCCGGTCCCCCACGATCGCCCGCGCCCGCGCCGCCACCGCCGCCGGGCCCTGTTCGTGCACCGCGCGCGCGTCGATCACGTTCATGCCCAGATAGTCGTCGCATTCGGTGCGGATGCCGATCTGCACGCTGTGCGCAGGGTCCACGACCCCCGCGCGGATGGCCTTGTACATCATCGTCCCGTGGTCGATCCGGTCCATGTCGTCGTCGCGCCACAGGTCGGAATGGGCGTCGAACTGGATCACGCTCAGCGGCCCGAAACGCTCGGCATAGGCGCGCAGGATCGGCAGGGTGATGTAGTGATCGCCGCCGAGCGTGATCACCCCCGGCCCCGCCGCCAGAATGGCGCGGATATGCGCGCTCAGCGCCGCCGGGAAATCGGCCACCTTCGCATAGTCGAAGGCCAGATCGCCGTAGTCCACCACCGCCAGTTCGTCGAGCGGCGAATAGCCCCAGCCCCAGGGCGGGTCGAAGGGTTGCAGGCTTGATGCCTCGCGGATCGCGCGCGGGCCGAACCGCGCGCCGGCGCGATGCGTCACCGCCTGGTCGAAGGCCACCCCCGTCACCGCCAGATCCACGCCCGTCAGATCCTTGGTATAGCGCCGCCGCAGAAAGGATGCCGCACCCCCGAAGGCATTCTCGAACGCCAGCCCCCGCAGCCCCCCGGCGGTGAAGGCCGCATCCACCTCTTTGCCCGCATCTTCCAGTGCCATCCGCGCCCCCTGCCCCTTTGCGACTTGTCGGGCCTTTGCGCGCGCCTGTCCAGCCATTCGGGCTTTGACGCGCGCGCCCCCGCCCGGCTAGCCTGCCCCCGCCGCATCCCGGAGGGAACCATGCCCAAGGTCATCATCAGCTGCGCCGTCACCGGATCCATCCACACGCCCTCGATGTCGCCGTATCTGCCCGTCACCCCGCAGCAGATCGCCGACGAGGCCGTGGCGGCGGCAGAGGCCGGGGCCGCCATCGTCCACCTGCACGCCCGCGACCCCGACACGGGCCGCCCCTCGCCGCTGCCGGAACATTACGCGCTCTACCTGCCGCAGGTGCGCGACCGCTGCGGCGCCATCGTCAACATCACCACCGGCGGGGGTCTCGGGATGACGATGGACGAACGGCTGGCCGCGGCGCTGTGGGCGCGGCCGGAACTGGCGTCGATGAACATGGGCTCGTTCAACTTCAACATCTCGGGCGCGGCGGGGCGGGTGGAACAGTTCCGCTACGACTGGGAACGGCCCTATCTGGAACGGACGACCGATTTCATCATGTCGAACACCTTCGCCCAGATCGAGGGCGCGATGCGCCGCGTGGGCGATCAGGGAACGCGGTTCGAATACGAATGCTACGACGTGGGCCATCTCTACAACCTCGCGCATTTCGTCGACCGCGGCGTGGTGAAGCCGCCCTTCTTCGTCCAGGCGATCTTCGGCATCCTCGGCGCCATCGGCCCGCGGCCCGAACATCTGCTGCACATGCGCGACACCGCGGTGCGGCTCTTCGGCAACGATCTGGTGCTGTCGGTGCTGGCGGCGGGGCGCCACCAGATGCCGATGGTGACGATGGGCGCGATCCTGGGCGGCAACGTGCGCGTGGGGCTGGAGGACAGCCTTTATCTGGGGCGCGGGGAACTGGCGCGCAGCAACGCCGATCAGGTCGCCCGCATCCGCCGCATCCTGACCGAGCTGTCGCTGGACATCGCCACCCCCGACGAGGCGCGCGCGATCCTGCAGACGAAGGGCACGGGGGATCTGGGGTTCTGATCCGGGCCGGGGTGCGGGCGTTCAGGGGAGCGCCGGGGCGCTGCCCCGGACCCCGGGATATTTAGAGACAGAAAATGAAGAAGGGGCCGGGGAAGGGCGTGATCCCGCACATTTTCTGTCCCTTAAATATCCCCGCCGGAGGCCCCTGCCCCCGTCACCCGCACCGCCGCCGGGCGGGGGCGCTCAGGCCAGGGGCTGCGCGCGTTCCACCAGCCGGGCGAAGAACGAGGCGCCCAGGGGCGCAGCCTCGTCGTTGAAGTCATAGGCGGGGTGGTGCAGGCCGGGGACCGGGGGGGCGCCCGCGGCGGGGCCGGTGCCGAGGAAGAGATAGGCGCCCGGGCGGGCCTGGAGCATATAGGCGAAATCCTCCGCCGCCATTTCGCGCGCGCCGTTCGCCTCGACCATGGCGTCGCCGGCGATCTCGCGCGCCACATCGGCGGCGAAGGCGGCCTCTTGGGGGTGGTTCACGGTGGGGGGATAGCCGCGGTCGTAGTCAACGTCGGCCGTCACGCCATAGGCGGCCGCGTGGCCCGCCACGATGTCCCGGAACCGCCGTTCGGCCATATCGCGCACGCCCGCGTCGAAGCTGCGGATCGTGGCGCAGAACCACGCCTCGCCCGGCACGATGTTCGAGGCCGTTCCGGCATGGATCTGCGTGACCGAGACCACCAGTTCCTCCGCCGCCGCCGTATTGCGGCTGACGATGGTCTGCAACGCGCCGACCATCCCCACCACCGCCGGGATCGGGTCCACCGTCTTGTGCGGCGCGCCGCCGTGCCCGCCGCGCCCGGAGATGCGCACCGTCGCGGTATCGACCGCGGCCAGCAGGGGCCCCGGCGTGGTGACGAAGCGGCCGAAGGGGATATGCGGCGCGTTGTGGATGCCGAAGACGCGCGAAATGCCGAAGCGGTCCATCACCCCCTCCTGCACCATGACCTGCCCGCCGCCGCCGTCTTCCTCTGCCGGCTGGAAGATCAGCGCGACGCGGCCCGCGAACCGCCGCGTTTCCGCGAGGTATTTCGCAGCCCCCAGAAGCATCGTCGTATGGCCGTCATGGCCGCAGGCATGCATCGCGCCGGGCACTTCGGATGCGTAATCCGCCCCTGTCGCCTCGAGGATCGGCAGCGCGTCCATGTCGGCGCGCAGGCCGATGGTGGGGCCATCGCCCTGCCCGTTCAGGATCGCCACCACGCCGGTCTGCGCGATGCCCTCGTGGATCTCGTCCACGCCGAAGTCGCGCAGCCGGTCGGCCACGAAGGCCGCCGTCCTGCTGCAGTCGAACTGCAATTCCGGCATGCGGTGCAGGTGGCGGCGCCAGCCGGTCATCTCTGCGGTCTGGCCGGCGATGCGGTTGAGGACGGGCATGGTGGACTCCGGTTCCGGTTCGGGCGTATGCCTCCTTAACCTTCCGAACCCCGAGGCCGCAATGCCCGATACCCCCGCCGCACCCGACCCGATCCACGACCCCGAGGGCGGCATCGACCGGCTGGCAGAGATCATGCGCCGCCTGCGCGACCCCGAAACCGGCTGCCCCTGGGACATCGCGCAGGATTTCGACACCATCGCCCCCTATACGCTGGAAGAGGCGCATGAGGTGGCCGACGCCATCGCGCGCCGGGCCTGGGGCGAATTGCCGGGCGAACTGGGCGACCTTTTGTTGCAGGTGGTCTATCACGCGCAGATGGCCCAAGAGGCGGGGATGTTCGGCCTTGCCGATGTGGTGCGGGCGATTTCCGACAAGATGGTGGCCCGCCATCCCCATGTCTTCGGCACCGAGAGCCGCGACAAGACCCCCGAACAGCAGACCGCCGACTGGGAGGCGCTGAAGGCCGCCGAGCGCGGCGCGCGGGCCCGCGTGCTCGACGGTGTGGCGATGGGCCTGCCGGCGCTGACCCGCGCGGTCAAGCTGCAACGGCGCGCGGCGCGGGTGGGCTTCGACTGGCCCACCACCGGCGAGGTGCTGGACAAGATGCTGGAAGAGGCGCGCGAACTGGCCGAGGCGCGCGACACCCTCGGCCCCGATGCGCTGGCCGAGGAATTCGGGGACCTTCTGTTCGTCATGGCCAACCTCGCCCGCCATCTGGAGGTGGACCCCGAAGCCGCCCTGCGCGCCGCGAACGCGAAATTCACCCGCCGCTTCGCCCGGATCGAGGACTGGCTGGCCGAAACCGGCCGCGCCCCGGCCGACAGCGATCTGGCGGAGATGGACGCGCTGTGGAACCGCGCCAAGGCAGAGGAACGTGCCCCGCAGGATCCCGAGAGAAAGATTCAGGATTGACGCAACCGCCCTTTGCCGGCTTATGGGCAGGAACCCAACCCCGGAGGACACGATGACCATCCGCACCACTTTGCTGGCCACCGCCGCCTGTGCGCTCGGCCTGCCCGCGCTGGCCGACGAGGTGAACGTCTACACCACCCGGCAGGCCTTCCTGATCGAGCCGGTGATGGAGGCCTTCACCAGGGAAACCGGCATCAAGGTCAACCTCGCCTTCATCGAGAAGGGGCTGGTGGAGCGGCTGAAATCCGAAGGCGACCGTTCGCCCGCCGATCTGGTGATGACGGTGGACATCGCGAACCTCAACCAGATCGTCGAGGCCGATGTGCTGCAACCCGTGGACAGCGCGGTTCTGGAAGCCGCGGTGCCCGAGGCGCTGCAAAGCCCCGACAACCTGTGGTTCGCGCTGACCACCCGCGCCCGCGTGATCTATGCCAGCAAGGACCGCGTGGCCGATGGCGAGGTCACGACCTACGAGGATCTGACCGACCCGAAATGGAAAGGCCGCATCTGCACCCGCGCCGGGGTGCATGACTACAACCTCGCCCTGCTGGCCGCGGTGATCGCCCATGATGGCGCGGAAAAGGCCAGGGCATGGGCCGAGGGGGTGAAGGCGAACCTGGCGAAGAAGCCCGAGGGCAACGACCGTTCGCAGGTCAAGTCGATCTGGGCCGGCGAATGCGACATCTCGCTGACCAACACCTATTACATGGGCGCGATGCTGGCGGACCCCGACCAGAAGGCATGGGCGGAATCGGTGCGCATCGTGTTCCCGACCTTCGAGGGCGGCGGCACGCATGTGAACGTCTCGGGCATCGCGATGACCAAGGCGGCGCCGAACAGGGACGCGGCGGTGAAGCTGATGGAATTCCTCGTCTCGCCCGAGGCGCAGGCGATCTATGCCGAGGTGAACCACGAATTCCCGGTGCTGGAAGGCGCGAAACGGTCGGATCTGGTGGCAAGCTGGGGCGACTTCACGCCGGATGCGCTGAACCTGACGGAGCTGGCCAAGCTGCGCCCGACGGCGCTGAAGATCATGGAAGAGGTCGGTTTCGACAACTGATCCCGTCGCAGGCACGGCCCGAAACCCCGCCCGGCGCGGCCCGGGCGGGGTTTTCCATTGCGGGGGCGCGGCATGGCTGGCACATCTGCCCTGCCCGGAGGTGCCGATGACCGACCGCCCCTATCCCCGCCTGTTGCTGCTGGCCGATGCGGTCCTGCTGGCCGCGCTGCCCGTCGCATGGTTCGCGCCCCTGATGACGGTGAAGGTGACGCTGAAGTTCTGGGCCGAGGGCACGGATCTGTCGGTCGTCTCCACCCTGCAAGGGGTCTGGGGGTCGGATCCGGCGCTGGCGCTGGTGCTGACCTTTTTCGCGGTGCTGGCGCCGGTGGCGAAGGTCTCGGGGCTGGCGCTGATCCATCTCGGCCTTCTGTCCGTGCGGGTTGAACCGGCGCTCTACCTCATCGGGCGGCTGGCGATGGCGGATGTATTCCTGATCGCGGTCTATGTGGCGCTGTTCAAGGGGCTGGACGGCGGGCGGATCACCATCGGCTGGGGCATGTGGCTGTTCACCGCCTGCGTGGTCGGCTCGCTGGCGCTGTCGCTGATCACCGAACGGCTGCGGCGCTGAACCGGCTTGCCGCCGCGCGCGGGGGCGGGCATGAAGGGGCATGGCGAAATCCCCCTCCTTCACCTGCACGGCCTGCGGCGCGTCCCATCGCAAATGGGCGGGGCGCTGCGAATCCTGCGGCGGCTGGAACACCATCGTCGAAGAGGCCCCCCTGTCCGCCGGCCCCGGCGGGCGCAGCCTTGCCACGCGCGGCAAGGCCATCGCGCTGACCGACCTTGCCAGCGCCGAGGCGCCGCCGCCCCGCGCGGCATCGGGGATGGAGGAACTGGACCGCGTTCTGGGCGGCGGGCTGGTGGCGGCATCGGCGATCCTCGTGGGCGGCGATCCGGGGATCGGCAAATCCACGCTGCTGTTGCAGGCCACCGCAAGTTTCGCCCGCAAGGGATTGAAGTGCCTGTATATATCCGGCGAAGAGGCGTCGGCGCAGGTGCGCATGCGGGCGCAGCGCCTTGGCCTTGCCGATGCGCCGGTGGCGCTTGGCGCGGAAACCAACCTGCGCGACATCCTGACGACGCTGGATGCCGAACGCCCCGCCCTTGCCGTGATCGATTCGATCCAGACCATGTGGCTGGATACCGTCGACAGCGCCCCCGGGTCCGTCAGTCAGGTCCGCGCGGCGGCGCATGAGCTTGTGACCTTCGCCAAGCGGCGCGGGGTGGCGGTGATCCTCGTCGGCCATGTCACCAAGGAAGGCCAGATCGCCGGCCCCCGGGTGGTCGAGCACATGGTGGACACCGTGCTTTATTTCGAGGGCGAGCGGGGCCATCAGTTCCGCATCCTGCGCGCGGTCAAGAACCGCTTCGGCGCCGCCGACGAGATCGGCGTGTTCGAAATGACGGGCGCGGGGCTGGCGGAGGTCACGAATCCCTCCGCCCTGTTCCTGTCGGAACGCGACGCGCCCGCGCCCGGATCGGCGGTCTTTGCCGGGATCGAGGGCACGCGGCCGGTGCTGACCGAAATCCAGGCGCTGGTCGCGCCCTCGCCTCTGGGCACGCCCCGGCGCACGGTGGTGGGGCTCGACTCGGGGCGACTCTCCACCATCCTTGCGGTGCTCGAGGCGCGCTGCGGCATCCCCTTCGCCGGGCTCGACGTTTTCCTCAACGTTGCGGGCGGCATGCGGGTCAACGAACCGGCCGCCGACCTTGCCGTGGCCGCCGCCCTTCTGTCGGCGCGCGAGGATGTGGCGATCCCGCCCGACATGGTGCTTTTCGGCGAGATCAGCCTGTCGGGCGCCCTGCGTCCGGTGGGCCAGACCGAAAACAGGTTGAAAGAGGCGCAGAAACTTGGTTTCACACAGGCAACCCTTCCCGCCCGGTCGCGCACCGGAGGGGCCGAGGGGATGCAGGTGCGCGAGATGGCCGATCTCGCCGCGGTGGTGGGCGAGATGTTCGGGGCGGGCTGACCCCCGCCGCTGCCCCTGCTGCGGCCGGAAGACAGGAGCAGGCGGATGGAAGGCTTTACCCTGATCGACGCGGTGGTGGCCGCGGTGATCGTGCTCTCGGCGATTCTCGCCTATTCCCGGGGGCTGGTGCGCGAGGCACTGGCCATCGCGGGCTGGGTGGGCGCCGCGGTGCTGGCCTATATCTTTGCCCCGCAGGCACAGCCGCTGATCCGCGAAATCCCGGTGCTGAACGATTTCCTCGCCGACAGTTGCGAATTGTCGCTGATCGCGGCCTTCGCCGTGGTCTTTGCGATCGGCCTTGTCATCATGGCGCTGTTCACGCCGCTGTTTTCCACCATCGTGCAACGATCCGTCCTCGGCGGCGTGGACCAGGCGCTCGGCTTTCTCTTCGGGGTGCTGCGGGGCGTGGTGCTGGTGGCGGTGGCCTTCATCGTCTACGACCGCGCCGTGGCGTCCGACACCGTGGCGATGGTGAACGATTCGCGGTCGCACAAGGTGTTCGCCAGCTTCCAGCAGCGGCTGGAACGCAACATCCCCTCGGATGCCCCCGGCTGGATCGTGCAGCGCTACGAGGCGCTGGTGGGCGATTGCGCCGCCCCCGTCACGCCCGTGCAGCCCGTCACCCCCGCACCCGCCCCGGCCCCGGTCACCGGCAATTGACGCGGCGCTGCACCGCAGCCCGTGACACTGACGTGACAAGGCGATAAGGAGGGCGCACCAGCGCGCCCCGTACCCGGAGGACCGGCAGATGCAGCCTTTCCTGAGCCACCCTTTCGACGATGACCGCCTGCACGAGGAATGCGGCGTCTTCGGTGTCGTCGGCGTCAGCGATGCGGCGAATTTCGTGGCGCTCGGCCTGCATGCGTTGCAGCATCGCGGGCAGGAAGCCGCGGGGATCGTCAGCCACGATCCTGCGGGCGGTTTCCATTCCGTGCGCGAATTCGGCTATGTGCGCGACAATTTCACCCGCGCCTCGCTGATGCAGACGCTGCCGGGGCCGATCGCCATCGGCCATGTGCGCTATTCCACCGCCGGGTCCAAGGGCGCCACCGCCATCCGCGACGTGCAGCCCTTCTTCGGCGAATTTTCCATGGGCGGCTGCGCCATCGCGCATAACGGCAACCTGACCAACGCCGCCGCCCTGCGGCGCGAACTGATCGAGCGCGGGTCGATCTTCCAGTCCTCGTCGGATTCGGAATGCATCATCCACCTGATGGCGCGGTCCATTCAAAAGACCATCGCCGAACGGCTGAAGGACGCATTGCGCCGGGTCGAGGGCGCGTTTTCCGTCATCGCCATGACGCGCACGAAACTGATCGGCGTGCGCGACCCCCTGGGCGTGCGCCCGCTGGTGCTGGGCCGGGTGGGCGATGGCTGGGCGCTGTCGTCGGAAACCTGCGGGCTCGACATCATCGGCGCCGAATTCGTGCGCGAGATCGAGCCGGGCGAGATGGTGGTGATCGAGGACGGCAAGGTCAACAGCCACCGCCCCTTCGCCCCCGCCAAATCGCGCTTCTGCATCTTCGAGCAGGTCTATTTCTCGCGCCCCGATTCCATCCTCGGCGGCCGCTCGGTCTATGAAACCCGCCGCCAGATCGGCGTGGAACTGGCGCGCGAGGCGCCGGTCGAGGCCGATCTGGTCTGCCCCGTGCCCGACAGCGGCACCCCGGCGGCCATCGGCTATGCGCATGAATCGGGCATCCCCTTCGGCATGGGGATCATCCGCAACCAATATGTGGGCCGCACCTTCATCGAACCGACGGAACAGATCCGCAACATGGGCGTGCGGCTGAAACTCAACGTCAACCGGGCGCTGATCGCGGGCAAGCGGGTGGTGCTGGTGGACGATTCGGTGGTGCGCGGCACGACCAGCCGCAAGATCAAGGAAATGATCCTCGACGCCGGCGCGGCAGAGGTGCATTTCCGCATCGCCAGCCCCCCCACCGCCTGGCCCTGTTTCTACGGGGTGGATACGCCCGAACGGTCGAAACTGCTGGCCGCCTCGATGACCGAGAACCAGATGCGCGACTATCTGGGGGTGGACAGCCTGCGCTTCATCTCGCTCGACGGGCTCTACCGCGCGGCGGGCGAGGCGAAGGGGCGCAACCCCGAGGCGCCGCAGTTCTGCGATGCCTGTTTCTCGGGCGACTATCCGGTCGCGCCCGCGGACATGCTTGAACGCGGGTTCGAGATGAAGGCGGCGGCGGAATGAGCGGCGGCGAGACGAAGGTCGCGCTGATCACCGGCGCCTCGCGCGGTTTGGGCGCGGCGCTGGCGGAGGTGCTTGCGGGCGCGGGCTGGCATGTGGTCGCCGTGGCGCGCACCACCGGCGCGCTGGAGGAACTGGACGACCGCATCAAGGCGCGCGGCGGGGCGGCGACGCTGGCGCCGATGGACATCACCCAGGACGACGCGATGCGCCACCTGTGCCGCGCGGTGCACGACCGTTGGGGGCGGGTGGACCTCTGGGCGCATACGGCGATCCACGCGCCGCCGCTGTCGCCCGCCGGCCATGTCGACGCCAAGGACTGGGACAAGTCGCTGGCCGTGAACCTGCGCGCGACCGGGATGCTGATCCCGATGGTGGAACCGCTTCTGCGCGCGTCGCCTGCCGGGACGGCGCTGTTCTTAGACGACCCGCGCGGGGGGGCGGCCTTCTTCGGCGCCTATGGGGCGACGAAGGCCGGGCAGATCGCGCTGGCCCGCAGCTGGCAGGCGGAAACCGCCAGGACCGGCCCGCGCGTGGTGATCGAAACACCCGCACCGATGCCCACCGCGCTGCGCGCCCGCTTCTTCCCCGGCGAGGACCGCGCCCCCCTTGCCGATCCCCGGGCCGAGGCCGCGCGGATCCTGGCCGCCCTTCCGGCGTAGCGCCCGGCCCTTCGGTCGGCGCCGGGGCGCTGCCCCGGACCCCGGGATATTTAAGGACAGAAAATGAACGGGGCCGAGTAGAATGCGACCCTGTTCATTTTCTGTCCCTAAATATCCCCGCCGGAGGCTCCCGCACTCTCCATCCGCACCACCGCCGGGCGGATGCGACGCTTTGGGCCTTTTGCCGGGGCCTTGGGCGGGCTACATGCCAAGGGGCGGAAAATGGAGGCGGGATGAACTGGTTCTGGGTGGCGGTGGCGGTCATGCTCGCGGCGGTGGCGGGCGTCATCTTGCGGGCGATGCTGCGCGGGCGGGGCGAGGGCGTGCCGGCCGCGGCCTATGACCTGCAGGTCTACCGCGACCAGCTGCGCGAGATCGACCGCGATCTGGCCCGCGGCCTGATCGCGCCCGCCGATGCCGAACGCACCCGGACGGAAATCTCGCGCCGCATGCTCGACGCCGACCGCGCCTTGCAGGCGGCGACCAAGGGGGGAACGGGGGCCGGGGGGCCGGGGGTATGGGTGCTGGCGCTGGCGCTGCTTCTGGCGCTGGCGGCGGGGTCGGTTCTGGTCTACCGCGATCTGGGCGCGCCGGGTTATCCCGACCTGCCGCTGGCCGAACGCATCGCCGCCGCCGAAACCGCCCGCGCCACCCGCCCGCGGCAGGCCGAGGCGGAGGCCGACATGCGCCCCGATCTGCCCGCGGCACCCGCCGCCGCCGATCCGCGCTATCTGGATCTGGTGGCGCAGCTGCGCGCCAAGGTGGCCGAACATCCGACCGACCTTCAGGGGCAGGAGCTTCTGGCGCGAAACGAGGCCGCGATCGGCAATTACGCCGCCGCCCATGCGGCGCAGGCGCAGGTGATCGGGCTCAAGGGCGATATGGCCACGGCGGCGGATTTCGCGCAGCTGGCCGAACTGATGGTGGCGGCGGCGGGCGGCTATGTCTCGCCCGAGGCCGAGACCGCGCTGACCGAGGCGCTGCGGCGCGATCCGAAGAACGGCTTGGCGCGCTATTATTCCGGGCTGATGTTCGCGCAGGTGGGCCGGCCCGACCATGCCTTCCGGCTCTGGCGCGCGCTGCTGGAAGACAGCGGGCCGGACGACCCGTGGGAGGCGCCGCTGCGCGCGCAGATCCTCGATCTGGCGATGCGGGCGGGGGTGCAGTACGAATTGCCCGCGCCCCGCGGCCCCTCCAGCGCCGATATGGAGGCCGCGGCCGACATGGACCCCGAGGCGCGCGCGCAGATGATCCGCGGCATGGTGGACAGCCTCAACAGCCGGCTGGCGACCGATGGCGGCACCGCCGAGGACTGGGCCCGCCTGATCCGCGCCTATGGCGTTCTGGGCGAGACCGAGGCCGCGCGCGCCATCTGGGCCGAGGCCGCGGGCGTCTTTGCCGGGCGCGAGGCCGACATGGCGCAGATCCGCGCGGCGGCAGAGGCCGCGGGCGTGGCGGAATGACCGCCCCCTTCGCGCGGATCGAGGATTTCGCCGCCGCCCTGCCCCCGGTCGGCGCGCTGTTCGGGCTGGATCTGGGCGACAAGACCATCGGGGTCGCGGTGTCCGATCCGTTCCGGCGCATCGCCTCGCCCCTGCTGACGATCCGGCGGGTGAAGTTCACGCAGGATGCGGCGGCGCTCATGGCGCTGGTGGCGGAACGCGCGGGGGCGGGGATCGTGCTGGGACTGCCGCTGAACATGGACGGCAGCGCGGGGCCCCGGGTGCAGTCGACGCAGGCCTTTGCGCGCAACCTCGCCCGGCTGACGCCGCTGCCCATCGGGTTCTGGGATGAACGGCTGTCCACCGTCGCCGCCGAACGTGCGCTCCTGGAGGCCGACACCTCGCGCCGGCGGCGGGCGCAGGTGGTGGATCATGTGGCGGCGGGGTACATCCTGCAAGGCTGCCTCGACCGGCTGGCGCATTTGTGAGCGTGGCCAGCCCCTGCGTGCAGGTCTGCGTGATGGGTCCAAAGGGGCTCTGCACCGGGTGCCTGCGCACCCTGGACGAAATCGCCCGCTGGTCGGCGATGACCGACGCGGAACGCCGCGCCGTGATCGCCGCCCTGCCCGCCCGGCGCGCGGAATAGAGAAAGCCCAAAAATTTTCGGACGAAGATTTTCGGGCCACGGCCCGGCCTGTCAGGCCGCCGCGCGTTCCGCCACCCCCGTCAGCGCGGCGTCGAACAGATCCAGCCCCGCACCGGGGCGCGACGCGCCTTCCGACAGCATCCGCCGCCAGCCGCGCGCGCCGGGCTGACCCGCAAAGAGGCCCAGCATATGGCGCGTGATCTGGTGCAGCCGCCCGCCCGCCGCCAGATGCCGCGCGATATGGGGCCGCATCGCCCGCGCCGCCGCCGCGCGATCCGCCGCCGGGGCCGGCGCGCCCCAGATCGCGGGATCGGCCCCCATCAGCACCGCCGCCGGGTCGTGATAGGCCGCGCGCCCCACCATCACCCCGTCGAGCCCCTGCGCCAGCAGGCCCTGCGCCTGTTCCAGCGTCGCCACCCCGCCGTTGAGCGAAACGGTCAGCCCCGGAAACGCCCGCTTCATCGCCAGCACCAGCGGATAGTCCAGCGGCGGGATTTCCCGGTTTTCCTTGGGCGACAGGCCCTGCAGCCAGGCCTTGCGGGCGTGGATGACGACATGGCGCACCCCGGCGGCCTCAATCGTTTCCAGAAAGCGGGGCAAAACCTGCTCCGGCACCTGATCGTCCACGCCGATGCGGCATTTCACCGTCACCGGGCGCGGCTGCGCGGCGATCATCGCCGCCACGCAATCGCCCACCAGCCCCGGGTTTTCCATCAGCACCGCGCCGAAACAGCCCGATTGCACCCGGTCGGACGGGCAGCCGCAGTTGAGGTTGATCTCCTGATATCCCCAATCCGCGCCGACCGCCGCCGCCGCCGCCAGCCGCGCGGGGTCGGAGCCCCCCAGTTGCAGCGCCAGCGGATGTTCCGCCGCATCATGGCCCAGAAGCCGGTCGCGGTCGCCATGGATCACGGCATCGGCCGTCACCATTTCTGTATAGAGCAGCGCATGGCGGCTCAGCTGCCGGTGGAACAGCCGGCAGTGGCGGTCGGTCCAGTCCATCATAGGCGCAATGGCAAGTCTATGTGCTTGATATTTCGTCATTTTTCCAGTAGTATCAACTCATTGCGCGGCGGCGTGTGCACTCCAATTTACGACCCAATACGCCCCTTTTCGCCACGTTCCGACCGCGCACTGCACACATAGAGCACACGAAATGGCGACCATATCAAAGCTTCCTTCGGGCTCCTGGCGAGTCCAGGTCAGACGCAAAGGGCACTACGTCAGTCAATCCTTCCTGCGCCGCGGTGACGCGGAGCTTTGGGCGCGGACCATTGAGGGCAAGATCGATCGGGGGGAACCTATACACATTGGCGTTGGTGCGGCCAAGACATTCGGAGACCTTATCGATCTTCACAGAGCGGATCTGGCGGAAGTCGGGAGAACGCTCGGCCGGTCGAAAGCCGCGAGCCTGGATTTTCTTGCGCTGCGCCTCGGGGCTTTGAAACCCGCCGAGCTGAGCCGGGAAAAGCTCGTCGAGTTCGGTCGCCAGCGCGCCAAGGAAGGGGCTGGCCCGGTAACGGTTGGCATCGACCTCGGATACATCAAGACGATCCTTTCGCATGCTGCCGCCGTTCACGGCATCATCGCACCAACCGAAGGAGTCGATCTCGCTCGGATTGCGCTCACCCGGCTCGGACTGGTGGGCAAAGGCAACGAACGGGATCGTCGGCCGAGCGAAGAGGAGATCGACGCGATCCTGAAGGCGCTTGAAAGCAACCCACGACAGTTCATCCCCGTAGCGCGCGTCGTTCGTTTCGCCATCGCGACTGCCATGCGACAAGATGAAATCTCTCGGGCGCGATGGGAAGACTACAACCCTCGAACCAAAATGCTGCTCATCCGGGACCGCAAAGACCCTCGCCGCAAGACGGGCAACGACCAACGCATCCCGCTGCTGTCCGTTTCTGGTTACGACCCCTGCGCGTTGATCGAAGAACAACGTGCGCTGGTGGGCAGTCGCGGCAGAATCTTCCCTTACAACGGACGCTCAATCGGCACGGCATTCCGACGGGTCTGCCGTACCTTGGGCATCGAGGATTTGCATTTTCATGATCTGCGCCACGAAGCGACCAGTCGACTGTTCGAGGCAGGTTTCACCATTGAACAGGTTGCCCTTGTCACCGGGCACAAGGACTGGAAAATGCTGCGCCGCTACACCCACATCCGCCCAGAGGGTCTCCATGCGCTCGCGGCAAGCAGGGTTGCCTAGCCTTCACATCTGGAAATGACTTTTGGCGGCTCACATCGCTGCAATCTCCGCACAGATAGTGCCACCACCGATCATTCCCCCGTCGCGCCATGCCAAGGGAACGGCACCGCATGGCCGCTTTCTTCGAAACGACGCTCGAAATCCTGCGCGACCTCCTCCACCGTGATCGCGGCGAATTGCGCCAGCAGCCGTGTCTCGGCCTCTGCCAGCGTCGCATCGAGCCGCGCGTCGACCGCCTGCTCGACCAGACAGGGCGACGGATCCGCCTGCGGTCCAATGTTGAACAGCGGCGGGTGGCCGACCGCCTCGTAGACGTCGCGCAAGCTGATCTCGGCCAGCGGGCAAGCAAGCTGCCAGCCACCGCCATGACCCTTTTCCGACGACACGATCCCCCGCTCGCGCAGCCCCGCCATCATCCTGCGCACCACCACGGCGTTGGTCGAGATCATCTGCGCGATCTGTTCCGAAGTGGCACGCCCGACATGTCGGTCCATGTGGATCAAGACGTGCAGCATCCGGGACATACGAAGATCGCGCGCCATGGGGTTTCCTTTCCTTGCCTCTTCAGGCTCCTTAGCAGCAATCACGTAACAATGAAAGTTTCATGTCTTGAAGTGACGCACCGAATCACGTAACTTTCAGTGATACATTAAAGGGAACCACCATGGATCACGATGTTCTCGTCATCGGCGGCAGCTTTGCCGGGCTGGCCGCCGCGATGCAGCTTGCCCGCGCCCGCAGACGCGTTTGCGTTCTCGACACCGGCGCCCCCCGTAACCGCTTTGCCACAGCCTCGCACGGGTTTCCCGGGCAGGACGGGCGCACTCCGCAGGACATCCGCGCCGCGCTCAGACACGAACTCGCGGCCTACCCTACCCTGTCCTTCCGGGACGGCGCGGCGGTCTCGGCTGCGCGCGAGGAACGCGGATTTCGGGTGGCATTGGCAGAGGGTAGAGACATCACCGCGCGGCGGCTGGTGCTGGCCTTCGGCGTGCGCGACAGCCTGCCCGATCTGCCGGGTCTGTCCGAACGCTGGGGGGCCACGGTACTGCATTGCCCCTATTGCCACGGCTATGAGCTGAACGGCGGGCCGGTCGGCGTTCTGGCGCGCGACGAGGCGGCGCTGCATCAGGCGATGCTGCTGCCCGACTGGGGGCCGACCACGCTTTTCACGCAAGGGGCGCTCGTGCTGACCAGGGAACAGCGGCAGGGCCTGACCGCCCGGGGCGTCACGGTCGAGGAAACGCCTGTCGCGGCGCTGATCGGCACCGCCCCGGCGCTGGACGGTGTGCGGCTGGATGACGGTCGTGAGATCGCGCTGGCGGGGCTGTTCCTGGCGCCGGACACAGCGCCCTCCTGCGATCTGGCTGCGCAGCTAGGCTGCACCATGAAGGACGGACCGACCGGCCCCTATGTGGCCGTCGACCCGATGCAGGCCACCAGCCAGCCCGGCGTCTTCGCCGCCGGCGACCTTGCCAGCCCCATGCCCAATGCCACGATCGCCGCGGCGGCGGGCGTGATGGCAGGCGCCGCCGCGCATCGCTCACTGATCTTCGATCCCGATCTGACCGCTGCGGCCTGGCCGCAGCCGTCACCGGCCGCGAGCTGCGGCGCAGGATCTGAATGATCTGAAAAAGGCGGTCGGCGCTGCGCATCCTGGTTTCCTGTTGCCACAATGCTGGCAGCAGGCCCCCTCTACAAGGCGTCTTCCCCGATCACGGATCGGGCAAACAGGAGACCCGTATGAAATTCGCCTCTCTTCGCCTTATCGCGCGCGACATCAATGGCCTTGTCGCCTTTTACGAAACGCTTACCGGCCTGAAGGCCGACTGGCTGGCCCCGGTCTTTGCCGAGATCGTGACGCCATCCGCGACCCTGGCGATTGGCAGCGTTGAAACCGTCGCGCTTTTCCAGGCAGGGTCGGCCGAGCCGGGTGCCAACCGCACCGCGATCATCGAGCTGCAGGTGGCCGACCTGGAGGCGGAGTTCGAACGGCTGAAAGGGCTTACTGAGGTTGTCCACTCGCCAAAGCTGTTGCCCTGGGGCAATCAGACCTTCCAACTGCGCGATCCGGAAGGAAACCTGGTCAGCCTCTACATGCCGGTGACAGACGAGGCCAAAGCCCGTTTCGGAAACCGCTGAGTATCTGTTGCGCCTCATGGTAGCCCGCCCTGGCGCATTCGCTACCATCGTGGGACAGGCATACCATAATCTTCATGGCGTCTCACAGGCATTCGAATGACCGTTTGTGACGCGTGGTCGTGCGATCACCAATTCGGCGCGCCGTCGGCTCATAAACGCCGCACATATCTGCGCCGGGGCATGTCGCTTTGGCTGTCCGCGCGAAACTGCAGCGGTCACGGTGGCATCTCGGGCCGGCAAGCTGCGATCCCCTCCGCGGGATCGCCTCACGACGGATGAAGCTTCCTACCATCCGACAAAAACTAGCTTCCGCAAGACTTCTTGTGGCGAATAATGGGTATTGCCGGCCCGCTCTTGGGGCAGGCAACCGGACTAGGCGGTTAGTGCCGAGCTACCGCCGTCGTTCTTCCAGCGCCGCCAGGCGGGAAAGGCCAGCGCGAGCGCGCCGAGAGCCACATGGGCGAGTGCGATACCGAGCGTGAAGCCGGCTACGAGAGCCCATGGGCTGATCGCAGCCCAGACACCCGCAACCATACGCGCCCAGTCGAGCCCTTCATGCGGCCGCCAAAGCGCAATTGCGGCAAGCACCGCGATCAGGCCGCCTGTCAGCAGGGCGCTCCAGAAGGCGATGTCGGTCATCGTGACGGCGAAAGACAACCCAGCGAGGGCCAGGCCCGCAAGAAGGCTGATGCCGTCGCCAAGCTTGTCATAGTTGGTGGTCCAGGTCTTGCTCATGGTGTTACCTCCTTTCTCTCCACCAGGGATTCACTGCGGCCGAGCCAGCCGCTTGGGCGCCGGCGCAGGCAGGAAGGGAAGCAGTTCCTTCTGCGAAATCGCACCGGTCGCGATCTCTTCCAAGGCAAGCTCTTCGGTGGCTCGCCGTTTAGGTTCGACCCGAGGTTCTGCCCCGGCCTTCAGCGCCCGGCTGCGGGCGCTCGCGGCGAGGACCAGAGCGAAACGATCAGGCACCGCCTGCTGGGCATCGATTGCAACGAAGGGATTCATGCCGCCCTCCCTGCCTCGACAGGCGGATACATGCCGTCGGCGGCCACCGCCGCTTCAAGCGCCAACAGCGCTCGTTCAACCTCGGCAAGCTGCGATTCACGCTGGTTTTCCGGCATGCCTTCGGTGCTGGCCAGATCCTGAAGATACTCCGTATAGGCCCAGTTCATCAGGATAGAACGGCGAGCCTCCAACGACAGGCTGGCGTCCAAAGCAACTTCGATGGGAGAACGCCCATCATCGCCGCCTTTCGGATCGCCGCGCCCTTTTGCGCCGGCCATCGCGTCACGATAGGTTTGCCGCATCTCCGACAGTCCGAGCCGAGAGAGCGTGGCATCGGACCACAGCCCGGCCTGCCTGTCCCATGCCCGGGCGGCACCGCGCGCGGCTTCGCCTGCCGGCAGATGCACCTCGTAAGCCACCCCCAGACGCTTTGCATGGCGAATAGCGGCGTCCAGCGTCGGAAAGCTCAAGTCGATCTGCTGGATCGTGTCGTCCCCACCCGTCCAGCCCATCAAAGGCTCGAGCCAAGGACCGGTCCGGCGCGGAAAGCTCATCTTCCATGCCTTCGTACGCGCTCGCCCTGAGGTCATCGCCGATTTCGACGGTTTCCAGATCCGGGCAACCGCATCGTCCGGCAGAGCAGAGTCCCAGTCTGGTCGCGAACCGGCCTGGGCCGGGATCGGCGAGACATGTGATTGTGCTGTGAAATCTCCGCTGATCACGTTCATCTCTTAGCCTCCAGATTGCAGGAAGGGCGTCCGGCCGCCACCCGAGCGGCCGGAACGTCCCGTTCTGGGTCCAAGCTGGTTCAGGCCGCGACAGGTTCCGGCTCTGGAGCTGTCTCGAGCTGCCTGGTCTCAAGACCTTCGGTCGCCTCGGGAGACGCGATCTCGATCCGACGCGGTTTGAGTTCCTCGGGGACCTCGCGCTTGAGCTGGACGGTCAGGAGGCCGTTCGACAGCGTGGCCCCTTCGACCCGGACGTGATCGGCCAGTTCGAACCGACGTTCAAACGACCGGCCGGCGATGCCACGATAGAGATAGCTGGCACCGCCATCACCTTCGGGCGTCTCCTTGCGGCCCGACACGATCAGCATGTTCTTGTCCTGGGTCAGGATCAGATCGTCTTCGGCAAAGCCCGCCACCGCCATGTCGATGCGATAGTCGTCCTCGCCGGTCTTGACGATGTCATAAGGCGGCCAGTTGTCGAGCGTCTCCACTCGACGGGCTGTCTCGAGCGCGTCGAGCATACGGTCGAAGCCAACGCTCGAACGGAACAGAGGTGCAAAATCAAGTGTCGTTGCCATAGCCATATCCTCCTTTGAGCAACATGGGTACAGACATCGGGAGCACCGCAGGAGCGATGTCCCGCTTCATGGCCGATCCCCATCTGGGCGATCTGCATAAAGTGATTTGGAACAGCACCTTACGGTTTCAAGAGGATGCTCGAAAACTTTTTTCTACGAACAGCTCTCCTATATTTCTCTTGCTTCCTTGTAGCATTCGAAAGGAGGAGATCATGACCGAAAACGACGTGAAAAGTATCCTGGGTCCCGGCACGGACCCCACGCTTCTGTCTGATATTCTGCGCACCGGCGCGGATGCCTCCGAACTGACCCGTGCCAAGGCCTGGGTCGAGGCGGACGAGGCGCAGGTCGATGCCCATAGCCCGTTCCCATCGGGCCGGATCGCCCGGCTGGTCGAATTGCTCGAAGCCGATCAGGAAGAAGATGATCTGCAGTAGCAGAAATCGGGCTGGCGCTGACGATGGCGCCAGCCCGTCCCTTCAGGTGGTCACAATCACCCGAACCGGTCCGTCGCGACGCAGAACATCGGCAACCACGTGGGTGCCGGACCGGCGCAGAGTCACATCGACAGTTCCACCATCAAGGCGCAGATTGCGCAGGACCACCTCTCCCAGAAACTCCGGGAGGATCGGTTGCTCGAAGATCACCTGCCGCGCCTCGGCGTCGAAGCGCAGCCCGAGACAAGCCTGAAGCAGCAACAGCGGCGCTCCAGCCGCCCAGGCCTGCGGCGTACAGGCCACTGGGTAGAAGGTGGGACCTTGCGTCTCGCGGCGCGGGAGGCCGCAGAACAACTCCGGCAACCGTCTCAGATCGATATAGGTGGCGGCGGAGAAGATGCCCTCGAATATACGCGCGGCCTGTTCACGGAACCCGTAGCGCGCCAGCCCCGCCCCGATCAGCGCATTGTCATGGGGCCAGACCGAGCCGTTGTGATAGCTCATCGGATTGTACCGTGCCTGACCCGCGGCAATGGTCCGCACTCCCCATCCGCAGAAAGACGACGGCCCCATCAGGGCTCGAACGACCGTTTCGGCGCGCTCCTCCGGGACGATTCCCGTCCAGAGCAGATGGCCCGCGTTCGAACTGCGTACTCGGCAGGGCCGTTTGTCACCATCGAGGGCGAGCACATATCCAATGCTGCCGCCTGATTGGAGCGGAGGTGTGGGACGAGCGAGCTGGCCTGTAGATCAACGCTGTCGGCAGGTCTGGAGATGCCAGGTCAGTTCCGGGGATCTTCGCTCGAAACGGTGGGCGGTTGTGTCCTTTCATCATGATTTACCTCTCTTCGGATTGCGGCACCGGCGGCGTTACCGTCGCCGGTGCACGGGCCGTCATTCGGCGGCAGGCTCGGCCTCTTCGCTATCGCCATTGCCGGGCTCGCCGAGGGCCTCGGTTTCTTCTGCGCTCTCCAGCTTTTGGAACGTGATCTTCTGATCATCCGCGGTCCAGGCGACGCGCACCTTGTCGCCGTCCTCGATCCGACCGGAAAGCATCTCGCGGGCGAGCTCAGTCTCCAGTTCCGACCGGATTAGCCGTCGCAACTCGCGGGCGCCGAACTCTGGCCGGAAACCCACCGCTCCGAAATGCTCCGCAACGCTTTCGTCGTAGTCGAGCTCGACCCCCTGGGTCAGCGCCGTGCGGGCGACACGGGCCAGCTGCAGCTCGACGATCTGCCGGATTTCCGACTGATTCAGAGAATGGAAGACGATGATTTCGTCGATCCGGTTGATGAACTCGGGCCGGAAATGGGCACGCAACACGTCCATCAGTTCGGCCTTCTGCCCTGCCTCGTCGAACTCCTTGGTTCCGCGCTTGCGAAGGTTGCGCTGGATGATATCGGAGCCGAGGTTCGACGTGGCGATAATGATGGTGTTGGTGAAATCCACCACGCGGCCTTTGCCGTCGGTCAGGCGGCCATCGTCGAAGACCTGCAGCAGGATGTTATAGACATCCGCATGCGCCTTCTCGATCTCGTCGAGCAGCACGACAGAATAGGGCCGGCGCCGGACCCGTTCCGTTAACTGGCCGCCCTCGTCGTAACCGACATAGCCCGGCGGGGCGCCAACCAGCCGCGCGACCGCGTGACGTTCGCCATATTCGGACATGTCGATGCGGATCATCGCATCCTGATCACCGAAGATCGTCTCCGCCAGAGTCTTGGCCAGCTCGGTCTTGCCGACGCCGGTCGGGCCGAGGAACAGGAAGGTCGCGGTCGGGCCGGAGCCCTCGCGCAGCCCGGCGCGCGCCAGTCGCACGGCATCGGCAACGGCATGAATCGCCTCTTCCTGGCCGATTACCCGCTCATGCAACTTGTCCTCGAGTTTCAGCAGCTTTTCGCGCTCTTCTGTCGTCAGCTCGCTCACCGGCACGCCGGTCAGTTTCGAGACGATCTGCGCCACGTGGTCGGCGCGCACTTCAGCCGTCGCAGAGGCCCGGTCGCGCTTCCAGGTTTCCATCAACTCGTCAAGCTCGACCTGTTTGGCTTCAAGCTCTTTCTTGAGCTCAGCAGCACGGTCGAACTGCTTCCTCCCCGCAGCGTAGTCCTGCTCGCGCCGGATCTGGGCGACCTCAGCCTCGAGCTCCTGGACATCGACGGGACGCGCGGTAGCGCTGATCTTCACGCGCGCGGCAGCCTGGTCGATCAGGTCGATGGCCTTATCGGGCATGAAGCGGCCAGTGACGTAGCGGTCGGAAAGCTCGGCCGCCGCGACGATGGCCTCGTCGGTGATCGTCACCTTGTGGTGGCTTTCCAGCGTGTCGCGCAGGCCGCGCAGGATCATGATCGTCTGCGCCACCGTCGGCTCATCGACATAGACCGGCTGGAAGCGGCGCTCCAGCGCGGCGTCCTTCTCAATGTATTTCTGGTACTCGTTCAGGGTGGTCGCGCCGATCAGGTTCAGCTCGCCGCGGGCCAGCGCCGGCTTGAACGTATTGGCGATGTCGAGCCCGCCTTCGCCGCCGCCCTGTCCGGCTCCGACGATGGTGTGGATCTCGTCGATGAACAGGATCATGTCGGCCTTGTTGGCCTCGATCTCCTTGAGGATCTTCTGGACCCGCTCCTCGAACTCACCGCGATATTTCGATCCGGCCACCATCGAGTTGATGTTGAGTTCGACCAGCCGTTTGTCGCGCAGCGCCTCGGGCACCTCGCCCGCGACGATGCGCTGCGCCAGCCCCTCGATGATCGCGGTCTTGCCGACACCCGGTTCGCCGATCAGCACCGGGTTGTTCTTCTTGCGCCGCGCCAGAACCTCGATCGTCGTCTCAATTTCACGCGCCCGGCCGATCACCGGGTCGAGCCTGCCCTCGCGCGCCAGCTTGGTCAAATCGCGGCTATATTCATCCAGATCAGGCGTGCTCGACGGGGTTTCGACGCGGCCTTCCTCGGCCCCCTGGCCGACGACCTTCGTCACCTGCTGGCGTAGCGCCTGCGGCGTCAGGCCCAGCCGGTTCAAGATGCTCGACGCCACGCCCTCGCCCTCTTCGGCGAGACCGATCAGAAGGTGTTCGGGGCCGACATAGGAATGGCCCAGCTCGTTCGAGGCGATGAAGGCGCGGTTCAGCGCATCCTTCACCCGGGGGCTGACGCCGATCCCACGGTTCTCCCCCGTTGCGTCGCCCTTCTTCGCTTCTCTCTCGATCTGGCGGCGCAGATCGTCGGCGTCGATCTTTACCTGCCCCAGCACCGTGCGGACAACATCCGAGCCGATTAGCGCCAGCAGAAGGTGTTCCGTATCAACCTCGATCCGGCCGAATTCATGCGCCTTCTGGCCCGCCTCCTGCAAAAGCCGGTTGGCCTGTTCGCTCAGGCGGTCAGCGATATTGATGCCGCCGCGCCGCGCGGTGCGCCCCGCCTGTCGGATCGGGATGGGTTGCCCCTGATCTCCGCCAAGCCGATCGAAAAGGCCACCGGCATCGCCAAAGAATTCATCGAAGAGCGAGCGCCCTCCGAAAAGCGATTCCAGTGGCGATGCGCTACGCCCCTGCCGTCGGGCGATCCTGCGGTAGTCCTCGTCGCAAAGCTCCATCACCTTGAGTTCACCGTTGACAGAGACCTGCGCACGAAAGCTGGCAGGTCGGGATTTGCAGATATCGCAGATGCCGTTTGCCATTTTCACCTCCGTCATGCTCCCAGCCGGAACGTCCGGACTGGATCTCCGTGTTCAGGCCGCCTCGACCTCCTGAGTGCGGACCTTTTCTGCGATGGCCCGAAGGTCCGGCTCGTCCAGCGTCTCGCGGTCGAGCAGATCTCGGGACGTTTCCTCCAGCAGCGCCCGGTTCGCGTCGAGAAGCGCGACCGTACGCGCGAAGATGTCGTCGATGATCGCCTTGACAGCGGTATCCATCCGCTCGGCCACAGCCTCGCTGTGGCGGCGGTTGAGCCAGGGCGATTGATCCCCCGTGCCAAGGAAGCCGGGCCGCTCGGTGTCATAGCTGACATGGCCCAGATCGGGGTCCATGCCGTAGCGCGCGACCATGGCCCTGGCGATGTCGGTTGCCTTCACCAGGTCGTCGGCGGCACCGGTCGAAAGGTGATCGTATATGACCTTCTCGGCCGCACGCCCGCCCAGAAGAACGGCGATCTTGTTCTCCAGTTCCTCGCGGGTCATCAGGAAGCGGTCTTCGGTCGGGCGCTGGATCGTATAGCCGAGCGCACCGATCCCGCGCGGGATGATCGAGACCTTGTGCACCGGATCGACCCCCGGCAGCGCCATCGCGACCAGCGCATGCCCCATTTCGTGATGCGCCACGATTTCCCGCTCGCGCGCGTTCAGAACACGATTGCGCTTTTCCAACCCGGCGACGATACGCTCTACCGCGTTGTTGAAGTCTTCCATGGTCACCGCATCGGCCTTTCGGCGGGTTGCCAATAGCGCCGCCTCATTGACCAGATTTGCCAGGTCCGCTCCGGAAAAGCCCGGGGTCAGCGCGGCGACCTTATCGGCATCCACGTCCGGTGCGAGCGTCACCTTCTTCATGTGTACCTCGAGGATCTGGATGCGGCCCTTCTTGTCGGGCTTGTCCACCAGCACCTGCCGGTCGAAGCGCCCGGCCCTGAGCAGCGCCGGGTCGAGGATTTCCGGCCGGTTGGTGGCCGCCAGCAGCACGATCCCCGACGACGGGTCGAACCCGTCCAGCTCAGTGAGAAGCTGGTTCAGCGTCTGTTCGCGCTCGTCATGCCCGCCGGCCATCTGACCGGAGGAGCGGGCGCGGCCGAGCGCGTCGAGCTCGTCGATGAAGATGATCGCCGGTGCGTTCTTGCGGGCCTGCTCGAACAGGTCGCGCACCCTTGCGGCACCGACGCCCACGAACATCTCGACGAATTCCGAGCCCGAGATCGAGAAGAAGGTCACGCCCGCCTCGCCCGCCACGGCCCGCGCCAGAAGCGTCTTGCCGGTACCCGGCGGGCCGACCAGCAGGATGCCTTTCGGGATCCGGGCGCCGAGCTTGCCGTATTCCTCGGGCGTCTTCAGGAAATCGACCACTTCCTCCAGCTCGGCCTTGGCCTCGTCGACCCCGGCCACATCGGCAAAGCTGACGCCGGTTTCCTTCTCCATGTAGACCTTGGCCTTGCTCTTGCCGACCTGCAGGAAACCCCCAAAACCCTGACGCTCGGCGAACTTGCGAAAGACGAACATCCAGAGACCGAAGAAGACCACCGCAGGCACCACCCAGGAGAGAAGCGCCCCGATCCAGGTGTTTTGTGGAACGCCGGTGATCTCGACATCCGCGTCGTCCAGCCGTTCAAGAATTGCGGGATCGACGATCGTGGTGACGAAGCCAGAGCGGCCGTCGATGGGAGTTTCGAAGGTGCCGGTGATCGTATCGGACCCGACCGCAACCGAAGCGATGTCGCCGTCGGCCAGATACTGTTCGAATTGGCTATAGCTGATCGGCGCGATGCTGCGGTAGCTGGCGATCAGATCCTGAATAAAGATCACCGCAAAAAATGCGACGATCCAGTACCAGATGTTAAATTCGGTTCTCTTTTCCATCCCTTTCTCTCCTCGGCGCCAACCCGTAGAGATGTTGCTGATTTATCACACCCGGCCAGATTGGTATTGCTTGAGCCGAGTTCAAGAGGGATCCGACATGAAGATCGAAGCTGGCAATGATGCCCAAAATTCTTACATCCCGTGGCGTGCCACTTCCCGTTAGCCGCGAGTGAAATCTATTGCGATCATGACTGCGACGCCGCGCCACCAATTCCTGAACCTGCTCCAATCCATCCTGCTTTTGGCGGGTATGGCGGTTATCGCCTGGTTAATCGTTTCGGCGGTTGCGGGACAGGGCTTGGCGATTTCGATCGTCATCGGATCCTTGCTGGGATTGCTGCTGTCACCCGGCATCCCGAAACGCCTTTTGCTGAACGCCTACGGCGCACGCAGGCTCAGCGGGCGGGAATTTCCAGAGGGCATGGCGATACTGGCCGAACTCGCACGCCGCGCCGGGCTGCCGCGTGTACCGGAACTCTACTATGTACCGAGCCAGATGCCGAACGCCTTCGCTATGGGCTCTCCGGATGAAAGCGCCGTCTGCGTCAGCGATGGTCTTCTTCGATTGATGAACCAGCGCGAACTGGCCGGGGTTCTGGCGCACGAGGTCGCTCACATCGCCAACCGCGATCTCTGGATCATGGGTCTGGCCGACGCGATGTCGCGCGCAGTGTCGCTCGCGTCCTGGGTTGGGCAACTCATCCTGCTGCTGAACCTGCCGCTCATCCTGGCCGGCGCGGCTTATGTGCCCTGGCAGGTACCACTTGTCCTGATCTTTTCACCCACGATCATGGCCCTTCTTCAGCTCGCGCTGTCGCGGGCCCGGGAATACGATGCCGACAGAGGCGGCGCCGAGCTGACCGGCGATCCCGATGGCCTCGCTTCGGCCCTCCTCAAGCTGGAACGCCGCGTCGGGCGGGTCTGGGAAGAGATGTTCCTGCCCGGTCGCCGCATCCCCGAACCCTCGCTCCTGCGCACGCACCCGCCCACCGCCGATCGAATCCGGCGGCTGCGCGCACTTTCCGGACCCTGCCGACCGGTCCCACCGTCCGTTCCCCTGAACGCACCGCGGGCTGTGCGCATTTCCACGCCGCGTTACGGGCCTTGGGGCGTCTATCGATGAGAACATTTTTTGCGCCCGGGTCTTGAAGTTGCAATTAGGCAACACTTTATCCGCAGCGGAACGCCCAGTTGGGGTTTCACGGATACGCGACAGGTTCGGCTGATTCAGCGGACCGCCTGACGTTCGCCTGAGAGGAACGCATGGCAGACGCGAACGCACCAGACCGCCGCCGAAATGGCGAACCTTGAAGCATGTCCGTTCTCCGCGGGCGTTCAGTGGCGTGGTGACAAATCCACGCCGTCAACTGAAACGACGGAGGCGAAACATGCTCTATCCCACCTACACACGTCGCAGCGATCCGTTTGCGGTGATGCGCTCGATGCTGCGCGATTTTGAGAGGACCTCTCCTGGCCGCGCGACCCAGCCCGTTTTTCCCGCCGTGAACGTCTGGCAGGGCGACGAGGCAATCGCGATCACTGCAGAACTCCCTGGCGTTGACCCGGCCGACATCGACATTTCCGTGAAGGAGAATGTCCTGACGCTCTCTGGCGAGCGCAAGGCGCCCGGCGTGCCGGAAGGCGCCCGCTGGCACCGCAACGAACGCGGCTTTGGCAAGTTCGCACGGTCGGTTCGGCTGCCCTTCGTGGCCGCGGAGGACAAGGTCGAAGCGCGGATGACCAACGGTGTACTGCGCATCGTGATCGGCCGCCCCGAAGAGGACAAGCCGCGGAAAATCGAGATCAAGGCTGCGTAAGAGGAGGACCGATCCATGACCAACGATGTGACACATACTGCCGATAAGACCCCGGCCGAGACACCGGAAACCACCACCGGCCGTCGTATCTACAGGCCGCTGACCGACATCGTCGAAACGACTGACGGGGTGACGCTGATGCTCGAGATGCCGGGCGTCGCCGCCGAAGACGTGGATATCACGCTCGAAAAGCGCGTGTTGACGATCCGAGGTAAGGTCCATGCCACGCAGCCCGAGAAGCTGCAATTGGCCTATGCCGAATATGGCGAGGGCGATTTCGAGCGAGCCTTCACCATGTCCGACGACTTCGACCCCGACAAGATCGGCGCGCAGGTCTCGAACGGTGTGCTGACCCTAACGTTGCCGCGCGCAGCGGAAGCCCAACCCAAAAAGATCACGGTAACGGCTTCGTAAACCCGACATGTCGCACCCAGAAGAAGAAAGGAGAACTCACATGCAGATCAAGGACCTGATCCCCTGGGCGCGGAAGGATCATGCGCCCGACCCGAAAAGTGATGACCAGAACCCCATCGCCACCCTTCAACGCGACATGAACCGTGTGTTCGAAGGCTTCTGGAACCGCGTCGGCGATTTCGACTGGCCCTGGGGAGGCGGCGAGGCGAAATCCGACGTGGTCGAGACCGAAGATCACGTGGAGGTATCGATCGAACTGCCCGGGATGGAAATGAAGGACATCGAGGTCACCGTGACCGACGACATGCTGACCATCAAGGGCGAGAAGAAGATCGAGCGGCAGGAGGAGAAGAAGGGCTATTATCTCTCCGAACGCAGCTATGGCGCGATCTATCGCACGATTCCGCTACCGCCGGGAGTCGACGGTGAGAAGGCCGATGCCAGCTTCAAGAACGGCGTGCTGACGATCAAGCTGCCGCAGACCCCGGAGGCGCAGGCCAAGGTCAAGCGCATCGAGGTGAAGAACGCCTGATGCCAAATGTCGTGCCGGCGGCACGGCGCCGCCGGCACGACGCCCTACCTTCTATTCCTCCAAGGCGATGCGTCGGAGCCTCAAAATTGGCCGAGCGGTCAACGCTCTGCCAGCAGAGGGCTCACGCGAGGCTGAGAACTTCTCAATCGCGCATGCCCATGGAAGCCTGAACCATTTCCATACGGTGCAGGATGAGGAACGCACAGTATGGAACTTACCACAATAGGAGCTTTGGCGCTCTACGCCTTTGTTATGTCGATTACGCCGGGACCGAACAACATGCTGCTCGCGAACGCAGGGCTGGTGTTTGGCTTCCGGAGCACCATACCGCAGATCGTTGGCATTCCGGCCGGTGTGATCGCCCAGATCCTACTCGTGGCCGCCGGTCTCAGCAGCATTTTCGCACAGTTTCCCAGTATCCAGTTGGCACTCAAGGTGGTTGGGACGTTCTATCTGCTCTGGCTCGCCCTGAAGCTCTGGAAAGCAGATGCGCTGGCGCAATCGCCCAATGCCACCCCGATCTCGTTTTCTCAGGCGCTGCTGTTCCAGTTCATCAATCCGAAATCGTGGCTGATCGCGCTCACTGCGGTCTCGGCATTTCTGCAGCCCGAGAAGGCGGTCCTTCCCCAATTGCTGATTACTTGCTTGGCCTTCGCATTAATCGGCACCCCGTGCATGGCCGTCTGGTCTGCCATGGGATCCGCCTTGCGGCGTCACCTCTCGAGTCCGACCAGCCTCAGACGCGCAAACCGAACCCTAGCGGCGCTCGCATCGGCAACAAGCCTCATGTTCTGGCTCTGAAGGTGGACAAGGGACGCCAAGCGCATTCGATGCCTGATCTGGAGATCTGGCTGTCGTATTTTCGGCTTGCGGGGTTCTGGCTTATGGCAGGGCTCCTCCTCATTCCAGTTCTCGCAGCGGCGATGTCTCTTAGTCAGGAGCCCGACGTCGATGGCAGGCCATCTCAGGTGGTATTTCTGGCATTGGCCGCGCCACTTGGGGTTGTGCCGGTCCTCCTGCATTGGAAGTACGGACGACGGAGAGGCCCGATACTGACATTCACGGCGCAGGGCATCCTCATGAACGCCATAGATCCCGAGGCGATCATCCCATGGAGAGATATCGACGTCAGAGCAAGTTGGCACGTTCTCGGGGGCTGGCGGACGATCCTGACCTTCCGATGTGTCGGCCGACCTCCGAAAGAGGGAAGACGTGTCGGACCCGCTGATCTTTACGAATTGCGACTTCCCAACATTGCAACCAAAGGCTGCCTGAGCCTGCAGAGGCTTGCCAGGTCCTACAAGACAGCGACGATGACAGAAGAGCCGCAAAGCCCACCTTAACTGTCGACGGGCGGCGCAGCATGAATTATCTATAATTCATGAAACACGCCCCTGAAGAGACCCAGTCCGCCCGCATCGCCCGCGTCCTTGCCGACCGTATCATCTCGGGCGAGATTCCGCCCGGCGCGCGCCTCCGGCAGGACCATGTCGCTGCCGAGTTCGGCGCGAGCCATGTCCCAGTGCGCGAGGCCTTCCGCGAGTTGCAGACCCAGGGTCTGGCAGAGAGCGAACCGAGGCGCGGCTTTCGCGTCACCGAATTCGACGTGGCCGAACTGCGCGAGGTGGCCGAGATGCGCTCCAGCCTCGAAAGGCTCGCCCTGCGCCACGCCGCGCCCAATATGACACGCGCTATTCTACAGGAAGCAGAAGAGGTTACACGCCACGGCGACAGTGCCAGTACCGTCCGTGACTGGGAGGCAGCGAACCGCCATTTTCACCGGCTCATCTTGTCCCCCTGCCGGATGCCGCGTCTGCTGCGAACCATCGACGACCTGCAGGCCGCCAGCGCCCGCTTCCTCTTCGCCGCATGGCGGCGCGACTGGGAGGCACGGACCGATCACGATCACCGCGCCATTCTCGACGCGCTGCGCAAGGGGCAGACCGACCTTGCCTGCGCCACGCTCGCGCGCCATGTCGGCTGGATCGGCAAGCGTAAGACCGCCGTGAAAAATGCTGATTTGCGAGAGACTTACGAGATTCCTGGATAATTATCTATAAACTTAATTGCCAATACCACGCAAAGCCCTCGTAATTATAGATAGAATCGATGCCTATCTTCGGAGGACAGACCCATGGCATTTCTCACCCCCACTCTGACCCGTCCCGCAGCGCTCGGACGCAGCCTCGCGCTGGCGCTCGGCGGCGCGGCGCTGATCACGCTCGGCGCCAAGATCCAGATCCCGTTCTGGCCGGTGCCGATGACGCTGCACACCCTGGCTGTGTTCTTCCTCGCCGCCACGCTCGGGCCGAGGATCGGCTTTGCGGCAATGGCGACCTATCTGGCGGCGGGCGCCCTGGGAATTCCGGTCTTCTCGGGCACGCCGGAACGCGGAATCGGGCTGGCTTATATGGTCGGGCCGACCGGCGGTTATCTTGCGGGCTACCTGCTGGGCGCGGGCCTGACCGGCTGGCTGGCGCAGGGGCGCGGGTTGATCGGGCGCTTCCTGGCGATGCTGGCGGGCCTCGCCGTGGTCTATGCCCTCGGCCTCGCCTGGCTGGCGATCTATGTCCCGGCGCAGGGGCTGCTGGCCGCGGGTCTCACGCCCTTCCTTCTCGGCGATCTGGTCAAGCTGGCTTTGGCCTCGGGCCTCATCGCGGCCATCGCCCGCCTCCGGACCCGCGCGGCATGATCCGCAGCGACTGGACCATGGCGGAGGCCAGGGCGATCCATGCCCTGCCCTTCGCCGACCTGATGCTTCGCGCCCAGACCCTGCACCGCACGCATTTCGACTCCAACGCGATCGAAACCGCGAGCCTGCTCAGCATCAAAACCGGCGGCTGCCCCGAGGATTGCGGCTATTGCTCGCAATCGGCCCATCACGAGACCGGGGTGAAGGCCACCAAGCTCATGGGAGCCGAGGAGGTTCTGGCCGCCGCACAGCGCGCCAAGGCCTCCGGCGCGCAGAGGTTCTGCATGGGGGCCGCCAGGCGCAGCCCCAAGGACCGCGACATGGACAAGCTCTGCGACATGGTGCGGGGCGTGTCCGAGCTGGGGCTGGAAACCTGCATGACGCTGGGGATGCTGTCGCCCGAACAGGTCGCGCGGCTGAAGGCGGCGGGCCTGGATTTCTACAACCACAACATCGACACCTCGCCCGAATACTACGCCCAGATTGCCACCACCCGGACGATGGAGGACCGCCTCGACACGGTCGAGCAGGTCCGCAAGGGCGGTATCAAGGTCTGCTGCGGCGGCATCTTGGGCATGGGCGAGGCCGAAGAGGACCGCATCGCCATGCTGGTGACGCTGGCGACGCTCCCCGCGCATCCCGACAGCGTGCCGGTGAACCTGTGGAACGAGATCGAGGGCGTGCCGGTGCAGGCGCGCGCCCAGGCCGTCGATCCCTTCGCGCTGGTGCGCATCGTGGCGCTGGCCCGCATCCTGATGCCAGCCTCGGTCGTGCGCCTGTCGGCAGGGCGCACGGGGATGAGCGACGAGCTGCAGGCGCTGTGCTTCCTTGCCGGGGCGAACTCGATCTTCGTGGGCGACCAGCTGCTGACCACCGGCAACCCGGCGGCGTGGAAGGGTCAGGACCTGCTGACCCGTCTGGGCATGCATATCGCCCCTGCGCAGACCCGGCCCCAGGTCGCGGCGGAATAGGCTCAGCCCGGAGCGCTTCGGGCGAGGATCTCCACCGCCCGGGCGATCTGCGCTTCGTCCAGCGCCGCATAGCCCAGCCGGAAGGCCTGCGGCGCCGGACCCTCCAACGCAAAGCGCGTACCCGGCAGCAGGGCCAGACCCGCCTGGCCCGCGGCTTTGGCCCAATCATCGGCGGATCTCCCCTCGCAACGCAGCCACAGCGCAAGGCCCCCGGCGGGCAGATCGAATGTCGCCCGCCCGGCAAGATGCTCCCCCAGCAACCCCGCCAGAAGATCCCGCCGGGCCCGGTAGACCCGCCGCGCCTTGCGGGCGTGGCGGCCGAGATCACCGTCGCGGATCAGCTCCGCCAGCGCCGCCTCTAGCGGCGCGTCGCCCTGCCGGTCGATGGCGGCGCGCGCCTCGGCCATGCGGGCCAACAACGGCTCGGGCGCCAGCGCATAGCCCAGACGGATCCCCGGTGAGAGCAGCTTGGACAGCGAGCCCACGTAGATCAGCGGCAGGCCTTCGGGCGCGCGGGCGGCCAACGGCAGCACCGGACGGCCCTCGAACCGGTATTCGTGGTCATAGTCGTCCTCGATCAGCGTGAGCCCATGGCGCTGCGCCAGCTCCAGCAGTTGCAGCCGCCGCGCCGCGCCCATCGTCACCGTGGTCGGATACTGGTGATGTGGCGTGACATAGACCGCCCGGATGCGCGGGTCGCCGGCCAGCGCCTGCTCCAGCGCGTCGATCCTGAGGCCGCCGCCATCCACCGGCACGCCCCGCACCTCTGCCCCCGCTGCGCGGAACGCTTCCCAGGCCAGCGGATAGCCCGGTTCCTCGACGGCGATGACCTCGCCCGGCGACAGCGCCGCCCGTACAGCCAGGAACAGCGCCATCTGGCTGCCCCGCGCGATCAGCAGCCGCGACGGCTCCGCCACCACGCCCCGGTCCGTGGCGAGATAGCCCGCCAGTGCCTCGCGCAGTGAGGATGTGCCGCGTGCATCGCCGTAATCCGCCCCGGCGCGGAAGGCCGACGACAGCAGCGCCCGGCGAAAGGCCCGGGCCAGCGCTTTGTCGGGCACCAGCTTGGGGTCCGGCGCGCCGTCGGTAAACGCGAGCCCCGCGCGTGGCGCCACCGGGTCCATCGGCGTGGGCGCGGGTCTGCGGACCAGCATCCCCTGCGGCAGATCCTGCGCGACGTATGTGCCCCGCGCCGGTTCCGCCTGCAACCAGCCCTGCGTCAGTAGCTCCTGATAGGCGGCATCCACTGTATTGCGATGGACCCCCAGCTCGCGCGCCAGCGCCCGCGTGCCGGGCAGCCGCGCTCCGGGCTTCAGGCGTCCGCGGGTGATGTCACGGGTGATCGCCTCGGCAATGGCGAGGAAAAGCGGGCCGTCGTGGCCCGGCTCGATCTCGAGGGCAAGAGGCTCGCGCATGTCGAAAACCGGCCTATCTAAATCATTCATACTGGCACTTTTGCATAGGCCAGTATTTTGCCACAGAGGCGAAAAACGCAAGAGGCTCCGTGATGAAATCCGCCCTGATCCTGCGCCACCTGGCCTTTGAAGACCTCGGGTCCTTTGCCCCGGTTCTGAGGGACGCCGGCTATCAGCTCCAAGACATTGAGGCGGCTGTGGACCCACTGCCCGATCCGCCGGAACCGGACCTGGTCGTGGTGCTGGGTGGCCCGATCGGCGTGAATGACGGCGCCGCCTATCCTTGCATGACAGAGGAGCGGAACTGGCTGACCATGAGGCTGGCGGCGGATCGCCCGACCCTCGGCATTTGCCTCGGCGCACAGCTCATGGCCGCGGCCCTCGGAGCCCGTGTCGCGCCCATTGCCGAGAAGGAGATCGGCTTCGCGCCCCTGACCCTAACCGCGCCTGGCTGGGCCGGCCCGCTTGCCCACCTCTCGGACATCCCGGTACTGCACTGGCATGGCGAGGGCTTCGACCTGCCCGCCGGAACCGAGCGCCTAGCCGCGACCCCCGGCTGCGAAACACAGGGCTTCGCCCGGGGCCGCAATATTCTCGGCCTGCAATTCCACCCCGAGGCCGGGATGCTGCCGGATTTCGAACGCTGGCTGATCGGCCACAGCGCAGAGCTGGCGCAGGCAGGGATTGCCCCCGAGGCTCTGCGGCAGGATGCCAAGGCACATGGCCCGGCGCTGCGGACCGCCGGTCAGGCCATGCTGAAACATTGGCTGCGGGAGCTGGACGGATGAGGCCCGTCACACTCCTGACAGGTCGCGCCGCTCCCCTGCCCGGAAGCGACACGCTGAGCGGGATCGGCAAGACGGCGGTTACCCACCCGCTGAAGCTTGGCCCCGAGGGGTTCGAAGGCGACGAACAGGCCGACCGGCGCGTACATGGCGGCGTCGAGAAGGCCGTGCATCATTATCCGCTCGATCATTACAGCGACTGGCGCGCGGAACTCGGCGACCTTCAGGCGCTGACCGCTCCCGGCGGGTTCGGCGAGAATATCTCGACCGCCGGGCTCACCGAAGCGGAGGTCGCCGTCGGCGATACATTCCGGCTGGGCGGCGCGCTGATCCAGGTCTCGCAGGGGCGCCAGCCCTGCTGGAAGCTCAACCACCGCTTCGGCGTGCCCGACATGGCGCGGCGCGTGCAGCAGACCGGGCGCACGGGATGGTATTACCGGGTGCTCCAGACCGGCACCGTTACCCCCGGGGACCGGCTGGAGCTGATCGACCGCCTGGCACCGGACTGGACTTTACGACGGCTCTGGCACGCTCTCTATGTGGACCGGATGAACCTGGTCGAACTAGAAGGCATCGCCGCGCTCGATGTCCTGGCTGAGGGCTGGCGCAAATATGCGGTCCGGCGTCTGGATAGCCGCCGGGTCGAGGACTGGAGCGCAAGACTGGACGGCACCGCATGAAACGCCCCCCTTTCGTCATTTCGATCCAGAGCCAGGTGGTCTTCGGCCATGTCGGCAATTCCGCGGCGCTCTTCCCGATGCAGGCGGCGGGGCTGGAGGTGGCGGCGATCCCCACCGTGGTCTTCTCGAACACACCCGACTACCCGACCCTGCGCGGCCGTGCCCTGCCGCCCGAATTCTTCTCCGACCTGCTGCAAGGCGCGCGCGAACGCGGCCTTCCCGAACGGGCGGATTATATCCTCACCGGCTATATCGGCTCGCTCGACGTGGCCGAGATGGTGGCGGATTTCGTGGCCGAGGCGAAGGCCGCGAACCCGAGCCTGCGGTACATCTGCGACCCGGTGATGGGCGACACCGGTCCCGGCCTCTATGTCCCCGAAGCCATCGCTGGCGTAATGCGCGACCGGCTGCTGCCGATGGCCGACATCGCCACGCCGAACCCCTTCGAACTCGCCTGGCTCACCGGGCAGCAGATCCGCACTCTGGCGGATCTTCAGGCCGCGCGCGAGGCGCTGCACATCGCAGCCGAAGCACATCTAGTCGTCACCGGCTGCGTGCTCGACGACACCGGCCCCGGGCAACTCGAGACGGTGCTCTTGGGCCCCGAAGACCTCAGCCGCCACCCGACCGAGCGCCTGCCGATCGCCCTGCCCGGCACCGGCGATCTCTTCGCCGGGCTTGTGGTCGCGGGCATCGGGCGGGGCCTTGCCCTGCCCCGCGCCATCGAGACCGCCCAGACCCTAACCGCCCGCGCCCTCAGCCACGCCGAGGCGCTTGGTGCGGGCGAGGTGGTGCTAAGCGAGCCGGAATTTCGTCGCGCGCTGCTTTCGCTTGGGTCCGGCTGAGGCCGGGTGACGCGGACATCGTCGCCTGATCAGTCTGCGCTTAGAGTTACCTGACCTGCCCCGTTCAGGGTGCGAACGGACTGCCAAAATCCGTATGAAACCCGGTGGAAATTTATTCAACGCAAGGAGGATGCTGCACGCTTGAATATCTACGCCTCCGGCCCAGAGCGGCCGTTCGCCCACGGATCGACGTCGCGGCGGAACTTCCCAAAACCCGCCATTAGTAGTCTTCGCGTCAATTTTTCCGGGTCGATGTCGGTGATCGCGGCTATGTGGATCGGATTAACGCCGATCTTCGCTTGGAAAGCCCAAATCATTTCAATGCAACGCGCTAGATCTTCGCCTCGGGGTAGTGCCCCTTTATTTCCGCATTGAAAAATCGACCTAGTGAGTCAGCAGACATGAGACGCTCGTACATGAAGGGAGGCACGTTGAAATATTGATAAACACCGCCATGTTTGAATTGGACCTCAAGCGTCTCTAATTCGTGATCATACCCGACTTCGGCCAAGTTGCTGGATGTTACAGGCTGTCGTTCCATCAATTTCCACCCTCGTTCGCGTTTTCGTTCTCGCCTACTTTTGTTTGCTTCCACTTTGGATCCTGCGCACGCCAGACTGCGACAAGATCATCATAGTTTTCAGGTCCTCGGGGGCGCTTCCAGCTTTCTGCTACGAGCGGATCTTCGCTGTTTGGGCGCCGTTCTTTGGGTGGCAGAGTAACGCGGCAGCGCACTGGAAGCCGTGCAGCCTCACCGGTTATTATCGCTTCGCCGGTCCTTAGAACCGAGAGGCTATCGGCGATACCGCTCAGGTTATCGGGCAAAGCGGCTTGTACCTTGCTGCGGTCAGTAGAATTGGTGAGGCGCAACGCGACAAAAGTCCCACACTGGGAGAGAATGGTGTCGTCGATCTCCGAAGGACGCTGGCTGACGATCATTGCACCGATACCAAACTTGCGTCCTTCCTTCGCGATTCTCTGAACCATTTCGCGCGCAGGGTTATCGGATTCTCGTCCAAGATACCGGTGAGCTTCCTCCATAACGACGAGCTGAGGCCGCTTTCGACCGCCCTCATCGCGTTCGCGACCCCAAAAGAGTACCTCATAGATAATCGACAGAATCGCGCCAATCAAATCTAGGAGCACAGAACTGGGAATACCCGAAAGATCAAGCACGGTTATTGCTTTTTCGTGGCCGATCCAACTTTCGAGGAGGGATGGAAGGTCATTCGTCACGTGGCCCGTCAGGTCAGGCTCCCATTTTCCGGGCTTGAGCAGGAACTCGAACTGGCGATCGAGCATACGCGATCGCATTCGGTCGAGCTGTTTTCGAATTCCGAGAACACCGATGTTGTTCTGGTAAGGCGCCGAATTCGTTGTTGTGTGCGGCTGGTAGGTTGGCAGGCGAAGCGTGGCCGCGTCGCCGGGTTGCATGATCGCCGGTTGTGTCTTGGCCTGATCGAGCCAGGTTTTGACTTCTGGTTCGATTAGCTCGAGCCACAGGTTTCGCAAGCTGTACGGAATAGGGCTGTCGACGGTCATCGAATTCAGATCGACACCAGGCAATTTGTCTGTTTGAGCAATCGCGACTTTGGCTGCGAAGATCTTGTCGAGTATTGCTGTTGTCGCGCGATCATCCAACTTCCCGCACAGAAAGTTGAGTATTTCGGCCGGCCGTAGTGCCCAGTAGGGAATGACCAGCTGCTTCTCGCCCACTCCGGGTGTGATCCGAAAAATCTCAGCGTTGTCGGCGAGTGCGCTGGCATATTCGCCGTGGATATCGAGTAAGAGGACGCGCGCGCTCGGAAAGCCTGCTCCGTCAGGCGCCGAAATTGACCGCAACAAGCTAGAGACGGTCGTGGACTTGCCCGACCCAGTTGAGCCAAGCACTGCGCTATGGCGCGTGACTAGCTTGTCGAGGTCCAGGCGGACCGGGATGCTCTCTGCGTTAGCAAGTCGACCGACAATCACTTGTCCAGAAAATTCTGCACCGTAGATCTTGGCCAGATCCTCCTCTGTGACCAGATGCACTTCATCGTTGACGTTGGGATACTGGCTGATGCCTCGCTCAAACGAGGCCTCGACAATCTCGCCAATAAGCTGAACGGTCAGCCATCGTTCGCCACGGTCTAGCGCATCGACTAGCGTCACTGGTGTCGCACTTGCCCCGACCTCTGATATGATAGCATAAAGATCATGATACCCCTGTGGTATCCGCACAAAGCTGCCGACCTGACCTACCCGGTAGCTTCGTCCTCCGATGATCGCAATGCCCGAAGCAACGCCTTCGAACTGACGTACACTTACGGTCGAACCTGCGACAGAGCCTACATGGCCGAGAAGTGTAGGGGCGTTCATTCGGCCTCCAACACGGTGGCGGCTGTCGGTGATGGCGTTTCCGCTGCAATTGCTGCTAGATCCGGTTGTGTCGGAAATGCTTGAACCGATCGTGATGCCGCGAAGAAGCGAGCAAACGGTTCTATTGCACCGAGCGTGAAGTTTCCTTTGTTGTCCATGTAGGTCGACCTTATCGGCCCCCAATCCTTGCTCGGAAGTTCGGCCGGAGCTTTCCATGCGCCGCGCGTGCCGTTCACTTTGGCCTGGTCGCGTGCATAGACGCTAAAGTTAGGCAGACGGCGCGCGAGGTCGCACGCCGGACCCTCTTCATCTAAAATCTTGTACTGGAATGCGAATACGCTGGAGGATGGATTGGCTGCGAGCGCCTCATCTATCCGGGCCGCGATGTGTGCATCGGCAAAAGAAAATCCAATAGAGATGAGTAGCGTGTCGGGGGTGAGCAGGAATGTACGAAGGCGATCGAGCAACGCTGCGTAGGGCGCTTTCTGTGTTTGATCGTATTTCAGGTGTTCGGGGAAGACGAGGTGACTTGCCGAGCTCTGGCCCGTGCGGATCACTTCGCCCTTCGCGCTGGCGCGCCAGCCGAGCGATCCATGGAGCTTCCATAGCCGCGTCCAGCGCGCGGGAAGATCACTGCGCGACACTGAGACGGGGTCGAAGAATGGTTCGCGACCACCCGTGAAGCCATCGAAGTACGGCGCTCGTACGGATTCGAACGCTTCTTCGAACAACAAGTCGTAGTTCGTGGTAAAAATCTCGACCGGATAGTCACGCGTTGTGCCCGTGATCCAATTCACGAGATCTGCATAAGCTGATCCGGTCTCTGGCAATCGGACGTCCACGATCTTGCCTATCTCGGAGCAGATCGCTTCTCCGAAAGTCGCAAAGCCTGGGCCGTCGAGATCGTGGACTTTCGACGAACCAATCACCTGGCTCAGAGAGCGAATCCTCGAAAGGATCGTCTCGATGTCGTGCTGCGCGAGTTCGGCTTTCAGGCCATCAATCTGTTTTTGATAGGTTGGGGCAAGTGTTGTGAGAACTTGGTCCGTGAGCCCCACAACTGCGGGGATGAGCGGATAGGTGCCATCGGGCTTGGCCATTCCGGCAGAAGCTCCAGCACCAACCAACAGCCCGATCCGCTTGCGGCCCTGCGCGACGATCGTCCTAAGCGCCGCCATATACTGATCGGGATTATGAACACTGACAGTCAACTTACACCCCCCTCAACGCTTGTTCTGGACCACTGTCTTATCACAGCCTGATCAGCATTGAATTTGCAATGTTTTCGCATAGGACGTACTTTACGCATCCAATTCTTCCATCCTATCTAATTCGAGCCGAGCTTTTTCGTCATCGAGGCGCCATCGCCTTATGACGTAAAACGCGAGCGCCTTTCGAGTATTTACTGCAATATGTGTTTTCTCCTGAAATCCGTATTCCCGCCGCACAACGCGTGCCTGCGCATCCGAAAGGCCCGAACGCGGACATATCCACAAGCGGACGAAACTGTTCCAGTCCGTGTCAAAAGGGAGGGGAGCAGGCCTCTCACGCGTTTTCATCTCGATTTGTTTCGCTATTCGTATTGGGAGATAATCACGGTACGCCTCGTGATTATAGCTCCAGGCGCGGAGATAAATTGCCTCTCCGTCAAAATGAAACTGAACTGGACTGATCCACTGCGGGTCGGAGAGGCCGCTTGTCATCGAGGTGTAGGTAATCTGGATGTCTCTTTCGCCGTTCATGGCGCGGTAGAGCTGTGCGACAACGGTGGGATCCATTACGCGAGTGGGAAGCGGGATGCTCGCGCCAAGCGATGTCGCCTTGCCATCAACCAATTCGAAGACTTGTTCCGGGCCAGCCTCAGTCAATGCGCAGTGGTCGCCGGTCGAGAAGTAAGCCTTCTCCCCAGCGTCGTAGACTGGCGGAGTATCCGTCAGCGATAGATAGGTTCGAAAGTCAACGGCAGCCTGTGCCATCGAGATATTGAATCGTTCCATCAAGTCACGACGGTTCGCCTGACCTCTCCAGGTCAGGCATTGGTCGAGGAACAAAATTCGCTCACGTTGCGCGTGTTTGAGGTCTTCCAGGCTCATGCACGAAGCAGTACTTGACTCGGCGCGCAAAGTCCATACATTTACTATACGTATAGAAAATGGACTGATCTGATGCGAATACTTCATACAGCAGATCTGCACTTGGGGCGGCAGTTCATGGGGTTGAGCCTCGAGGAGGATCATGAGGTTATCCTGGGTCAGATCCTTGAAACGCTTGTGGCCGAACGGGCCGATGTTCTTGTCATCGCGGGGGACGTTTTTGACCGTGCCTCGCCGCCTAATTCGTCGATCCGGCAGTTCAATCGTTTCCTCAAGCGCGTGGCGGAGGAGACCGAAGCCGCTGTGGTGATGATCTCTGGAAACCACGATTCTGGCGACCGGATCGAGGCAATGTCTGTCTTTTCCACCGCGTCTCGTGTGCTGGTGCGCGGGATTGCCGACGCGATAGAGGCGCCGCTGGTGCTGCGTGACGCGCAAGGCGAGATCGCCTTTTCCGCACTGCCCTTTTCCTATGAATACGCCGCACGCGAGGTGTTCGGGGATGAAAGCATTAATGCGCCAGCGGAAGTCGTTGCCGCTCAGATCGCTGCGGCGAGGAGGCAGGTGCCTGATGGCGCGCGTTGGGTCGTCGTGGCCCATGCTTTCGTCGCGGGGGGTGCGGTTGGCGAGACCGAGCGCGCCCTGACGCGAGTCGGGGGTATCGAAACCGTCCTCTCCGATGTCTTCGACGGGGCGGACTATGTTGCACTGGGACATTTGCACAAGCCGCAGGAAGTGTGCGCGAGCCATATTCGTTACTCCGGCGCACCGCTCGCTTTCGGGTTCGACGAGGCAGGAAACGAAAAATCTATGACTGTCGTCGATCTGAAAACTGAAGGGGTCGAGATACGCACTGTACCGTTCCGACCGATCCGGCAGGTTCGCTCGCTTACCGGGGCATTCTCGGATCTTCTGGCAGGAACGCCGTCTGACGATTTCATCCAGGCCATCCTGACGGATGAGAACCCTCTGATCGATCCGATGAAGCGGCTGCGCGCTACCTATCCCAATGCTTGCCATCTGGCCTATGCCAGGCAGGAGCGCGCGGCGGAGACCGAGGCGCTCGGCAGCGGGCGGGCCACTGTCACGCCGACCGAGATGATTGGCGACTTCGTGAAGGTTGTGCGCGGCCGGGAACCAAACGCCACCGAAGTTGCGATCGTCGCGGAAAAGCTCCACGCAGTAGCCTTCGGGGAGGAGCAGACATGAGGCCCATTCGCCTATCGCTTCAAGCCTTCGGGCCATTTCCGACAACCGAGGTAGTCGATTTCCGGTCCGCGCTGGAGACGGGTCTGTTTGGAATTTATGGTCAGACCGGCGCGGGAAAGTCGACGCTGTTTTCGGCGATGTCCTTCGCGCTATTCGGGGCGCCGACCAAGACTGAACAGGAACCACGTTCACTACGCTCGGATCACGCCGCTTCGGATCTGCCTACCGAAGTCGAATTTGTCTTTGAGCTGGGCACCAAGGCCTACCTGATCCGTCGTCGTCCGGCGCAGGAACGTCCGAAGGCACGCGGTGAAGGGACCACTGAGGACGCGGCGGAAGCCTCGTTATTCGACGTCACCGGGATTCCGGTGGACACTCTTGGTCCGAGTCAGTCTGGCCGTGTCATTGCGGAAAAAAAGGTCTCGCTAGTAGGGCAGCAGGTCGAGGCGCTGCTTGGCTACGGGGCAGATCAGTTTCGACAGATCGTGCTCTTACCGCAAGGCAAGTTCGAGACGTTCCTGGCCGCAAAAACGGATGCGCGGGTCGAGATATTGCGGGATCTCTTCGACGTGAAGGTCTATCGCGATCTCGCCGCAAGGCTGAAGGAAGAAGCCTCAGCGGCAGAACGAGCGTTGCGCGACCAGCGCGCGCTCTACCTGGCTCGACTCGAGGAACGCGGTTTCGAGAGCGCCGAAGCGCTTGAACTTGGGATTGCCGCAGCCGAAGCCCAAGTCGAAGAAAAGCAGGGCGTTCAGCGTGGTGCGGAGATGGCAAACGAAGCTGCGCGCAAAGCTCTGACCGAAGGCGAGCAAATCGAAAAGGCATTTTCTTCTGCCGACACGGCACAGCAGGCTGTCGATGATCTAGAAAAGAAAACGATCGAGGTCGAAGAGCTGGCCAAGCGCATTGAGGCTGTCCGGAATGCCTTGCAGGCCCGTGATCTTGAGACGGCTTCGCGCGATGCGGAGCAGGATAGCCTGAAAGCGGTGGAGGCTGTCACGAAGGCCGAGGCGGAACTTAACATCGCCACTGGCGCGAAGGAATTGGCGGAAAAGAAACTTGCTGAGGCACAGTCTGGCGATGACCGACGGCAACAAGTTCAGGCTGACCTGACAAGGTTGGAGGCGATCGAGAAGCAGGTCGGGCAGGCAGCGGATCATAGAAGCGCGTTTGACGACGCTGCGAAGGACGAAGCTTCAGCGAAGAAGGCTCTGACCGAGGCCATAGATGCCCGAGAGAAGCTCAAGTCTCAGCGCGATGCGACCGATCTGGCGCTTGATCAAGCGCGAAGGACCGAAACGGAGCGAGGCCAGCTGACCGGTGAGCTGGCCGAGGTCAACCGAGAAAGGGTCAAGGCAGCGGCGTATGCTAAGGCGCAAGAAGCTGTCGCGGATGCTCAACGAAATGTCGAAGCGGCATCGAACGAATTGGCGACAAGAACCGACGCGGCGCGAACCGCTGACGCGAACTTGGTAGATGCCGAGGCACGGCTTTCGCGCACGCAAGCGATCATTCTAGCGGAAAAGTTGACTGAAGGGGCGCCCTGCCCTGTCTGTGGTTCCCATGATCATCCTGCGCCTGCCCATGGTGCGCCTGAACAATCTGGTTTGACCGAAGCGTTTCGGAGCGCTCAGGTTCAGGCGAGAATCGCCTCCGAAGCCAGAGTTCGGGCCGAAAGCGACCTCGGCAATTTCCGAACGCGGCTCGACGAAAAGAAGCGGGCGCTGGAGGAACAGAAGCGTCCTGAGCGCACGTTGGCGGAACTCGAAGCCGAAATCGCGCGGATTGAAGGCACCGTCGCCACGCTTGGAGAGGCGGTTGATCTGGACGCGATGGCGGAGCAGTTGGCCGAACTCAAGCGGAAGGTGACTGAGGCAGAAACCGGCGAGGCTTCGGCGCGCACCGCTGCGGGGAAGGCCGAGAACGCTCTTGCCGGCGCGCGCGCCAAGCTGGACACAGTGATTGAGGCCCTGCCGGAAGGTCTGCGGACGCCCGAGGCGGTTGTCGCTCGACGGGAGGCTTTGCAGAGAGAGCAAAGGCAACTCTCCGAGGCGCTGGAAGTGGCGACGCAACAGGACCGAGCCGCCAGTGAAGTGCTCACCCGTTCGCAAGAGCAGCTAGAAGCAGCGAAGCGGGCGCGCGACGGGCAGCTGCAGCGCGTGAAGAAGGCACAAGGTGATTTTGTCGCTCGGCTTACCGAGGTTGGGCTGGACAAAGCGGGATATGATGCCTGCAAGAGCCATTTCCCGACTCTAGACGCCGACCGCAAGAAGGTGACCGATCACCGCGATGGATTGATCGCTGCTCGCACGACATTGCAGAACGCTATAGCCGCTTGTGCAGATCGTGAACGCCCGGATCTTGCCCCGCTACAGCTGGCGTTGGCAGACGCCACCCAGACCTTGAATGCGGCCAACGCTGCACTTGCCACAGCGAGAACGGATGTATCGTCACTGACCAAATTCAAGGAATCGCTTGCCGCGGCTCTGACCGAAACCGAGCGGCTAGAAACCGAGACCGGTCCGCTTCGGGGGCTGGCTGATCTGGCTAACGGCAAGAACGATTTCAAGATGACACTCGAGACCTTCGCGATCGGAGCAATGTTCGACCAGGTTCTCGAGGCGGCGAATATGAGGCTCGACCCTATGACACGTGGTCGCTACCGGCTAACGCGCGGGCTCGAGGCATCTGGCGGCCGCGGCAAGCGTGGGCTCGAAATCGAGGTCTTCGACATCAACACCGGCAAGGCGCGCCCGACAGCAACGCTGTCAGGTGGCGAGACCTTTATCGCGGCACTGGCCCTCGCGCTTGGGCTAGCTGATGTGGTCGAGAGCCTTTCGGGCAAGATCAGGATGGACACAATCTTCATCGACGAAGGCTTTGGGAGCCTCGACACCGAAAATGGGGCGGGCACGCTGGATCAAGTGATCCAAGTTCTTGCCGCGCTGACTGAGGGCAGCCGTGCCGTGGGCGTGATATCCCATGTGGGGCTGGTGCAAGAGGCTATTCCACAAGGCTTCTACGTGCGTTCGACCCCAAGCGGCAGCCGGGTCGAGGAAAGGAAGGGGCTGGGATGAAGGACCGTTGGTATTACCGGAAGGCACACACCCGCCGTCTGCCGACTGGGCGCACGGTATCCGTTCGTGGCGGTTGGGCAGTTCGAGGCGATCGTGAAAGCAAGAAGGGCGCATCCTTCAGGCGGACTTGTCCAATATGCGGGGCGCTGATCGTAAGCGTGGGCATGCCCAGAGGAGGGTGGGTCCATTTTGAGGGCGGCAAAGGCCTGACACGTATTAAACATCCGTGCCTGCATCTTGGTGAAGGCCTGAGCAGGCGGCGCGACGAAGACACGCCAGACCTTTTTGAGGCGAGGCTACCATTTTGAAATGTCACTGATGAAGCTTGCGAAAAGTTAGCTTCAACCCCACATATAGTATAAACAAGCAAACCAAACACCACATGGGGGGATAATATGGCGGTAAATCGTAAAGGAACTTCGACCAAGGTTGCCTCGCTTGCAGCAGACACCCTTTTCAAACCTGGCTCTTCACAGATCGCCCGCAAGCTTGCTGGTTCGGCGTTGTCACAGTCCAATACCAATCGACAAACCGGAGCGAAAATGGGTAAGCGCGACGTCGAGGCCCTATGCGGCGAGGCTTGACGGCTGGGCGTGGCGCCAGGGCATGAGGTCCTCGATGCGGGATCGGGGGTGCCCATCGAGGATGGCGCGTAGGGTATCGGCGAGGTATTCGACTGGGTTCACGCCAGACAGCTTGCAGGTGGCGACCAGCGAGGCGAGCATGGCCCAGTTCTCGGCGCCGATTTCGTTCCCGGCGAAGAGGGCGTTCTTCCGGGTTAGTGCGATCGGGCGGATCTGGTTCTCGACCGGGTTGGTGTCGAGCTCAAGGGTGCCATCGTCGAGGAAGCGGATCAGGCCGGACCAGTGCGCGAGGGTGTAGCGGATGTCCTCGGCGAGCAGAGATTTCTGCGGGATGCGTGATAGCTGTGTCTCCAGCCAGGGCTTGAGAGCAGCGATGATCGGGGCGGCATGTTTACGCCGGGCGGCAAGACGGTCTGTGGGGGCCTGACCGGGACTATCCTAAATTTTGTGCGCTGACGTGGTAACTGCTCTCAGAGGAGACCCACGTATGAGCATCGACAAAGACC
>NZ_JAVKPH010000090.1:0-2154 GCF_031432425.1 Ruixingdingia sedimenti
TCGTGCTGGCCAACGCGCTCATCCGCGACAATCGAAAATGGAGCCCAAATGCCACTTGATCGACACGGATACTACGGGTCGCCGTTGACCCCGCGAAGGGGGCGACGGGCGGGCGCAGCGCCTCGACCCGCTCCCATGTCGTTTCTACCCACGCCCCCGCGAAGGGGGCGACCGCGACCCGGCGCATGCGGCGGAACAGGTCCGAGTTTCTACCCACGCCCCCGCGAAGGGGGCGACCGCGCGCCAGATCGCCCTGGATCTTCGCCATCTGGTTTCTACCCACGCCCCCGCGAAGGGGGCGACAGGCGCAGCCCAAACGCGGCCGGAAGGCAGCGGAAGTTTCTACCCACGCCCCCGCGAAGGGGGCGACATTGCAGCGTCATATCGCCCCCCCCCCCCCTCACAGGTTTCTACCCACGCCCCCGCGCACGCAACTGTCCAGCCCGCTTTCGGCCCGCCAGCCCATCGGGAAATCCAGATCCACCCCGGCCTCGATCAGGCTGGTGGCGATCAGCCGGCAGGGGGCGCCGGCGGCCAGCCGGGTGCGGATGTCGGCGATGATGCGGCGGCGGTGGGCGGGGTATTGGCGGGTCGTCAGATGGACCGCACCCTCCAACCCCGCGGCCTTTGCGGCGGCGAACAGGTCCAGCGCATGGGCGCGGCTGTTGACGATGACGAAGCCCTGCGGCGTGTTGCCGAGGGCGGCGATCAGGGCGGGATCGTCCATCGCCCCGCCCCGTACGATCCGTGCGCGGCGCAGGTCGCGGGCCAGTGCGGCCGGATCCGGCGCCAGTTCCCGTCCCGCAAGCGGCAGGCCGCCCTGTTGCAACTGGCGGCTGTCGAAGGCGGGCTGCGTCGCGGTGCACAGCACCACCGAACAGCCGTAATGCGCCGCCAGCCCCTCGATCATCCGCAGCGCGGGCATCAGCAGCTTGCGGGGCAGGCATTGCGCCTCGTCCAGCACGATCACCGACCCGGCGATGTTGTGCAGCTTGCGCGCGCGCGTGGGGCGGGCGGCGAACAGGCTTTCGAACAGTTGCACATTGGTGGTGACGACGATGGGGGCGGCCCAATCCTCCATCGCCAGGTGCAGCTTTTCGCGCGCCTCGGCCCCGGGCCGTTCGGTGTCGATCGAGGCGTGGTGTTCCAGCACCATGTCGTCCCCGAAGATGTCGCGAAAGATCTTTGCCGTCTGGTCGATGATGGAAGTGTAGGGGATCGCGTAGATGATCCGCCGATGGCCGTGCCGCGCGGCATGGTCGAGCGCGAAACCCATCGAGGCCAGCGTCTTGCCGCCCCCCGTGGGCACCGTGAGGGTGAAAAGCCCCGGCGCCATGGCCGCCCCGGCGCGCACCCGCGACAGGATTTCGCCCCGCAGCCGGTTCAGCGCGCTCGCGCCGCCGAGCCCGGCCATATGTCCGTCGAAGGCCGCGCGCAGGCCGGGCAGCAGGTCGGCCAGCGCCGGCCAGTCGCGCGGGGCGCTGCGGCCGTCGAGCCGGTCGTAGAACGCCTCGGTCTCGCGGTAGTCCGCATCCACGAGGCAGGAAAACACCATCCGCGTCAGCAGCGACAGGTCGAACCCCGCCGAACCGGGGCGCAGCTTTGCCAGCATCTCGGGCGCGAGGGGGGGCGAAGTCGGGTTGCGCGGCGGCGGTGATCGCCGGCGCCACGGGGTCGCGGAACCGCGCGATGCGGCTGTCGAAACAGGCATCGGTGGCGTTCTGCCGGTCGGGCAGGCCGGCGTGATGGCCGAGGATGGCATAGGCCAGCACCTCGGCAAAGGTGCGGTATCCGGGATCTGCGCGGTCCAGCAGCAGCCGGGCCCCGGCGGTGGAATGATCGACCCTTTTGTCGCGCCCCTGCAGGACCAGATCGAAATCCGGATCGTATTTGCCGAAATCATGGAACCGCCCCGCCATTTCCGCCACGGCCGAAAGTCCCAGCGGCGCGGCGCGCATTGCGGCCAGTCCTGCGGTTTGTTCCAGATGCTCCGGCAGGGATTGCCAGTCGCTGCGGTCGTCTTTCCGGCCCGAATGGGCGTAATACTGCGGTGTCATTGCCGGTCTTGCCATGGAAAGGAAAGTCTGAAAAACCTGTGCGTTTCGGCGCGATCTGATAGGATTTTGCGGGATGCGACGAGGAGCCCCGCCGATG
>NZ_JAVKPH010000091.1:0-2110 GCF_031432425.1 Ruixingdingia sedimenti
GACCGCCGAAAGCTTCCTGGGCTTCATCGACATCACGTCGATCCGCCTCTGGCTCCGCCATTTGTCAACATGACCTACGGCGCTACCGGAGAAATATCCAGAACTGGAACAGCTTCGCTATGACTGGCGCAGCATGAACTCGTGACAGGAGACGATCCATCCAGTTACTTCCGACGTGGAAGGGCGGGAGTTTTGTGAGCCCTCCCTCATTCAATGCGATCAGCTTCGCGCATTGTCGGCCATCTTTCTCTTGTAGATCTGGGGTCTGAGTCCCGTTGAGGCTTCAGGCCGCCGCGGTACGCCGCGCGGGGGCGGCCGCGCGGCGGCGGTCGCGCACCCAAGCCACCGCGAACAGCGGCAGCGTCATGGCCAGCAGGATCAGGTTGCGCGCCCAGACCGGCAGCGCCGGCACATCCTGCCCCTCCATCACGATTTCCAGCGCATAGACCGCCAGCACATGCGCCACGAACACCTGCAACGAATGCCGCCCCAGCATCACCAGCGGCGGGCGGGTGAACAGCCAGGTGATCGCCGCCCCCGCCCAGGCCAGCCCGCGCCAGCCGCTGTCGCGCCCGGCCACAACCAGCCATGTCACCAGATAAAGGTCGATCGCGAAGGCCGTCAGATAGACGATATGCAGGTTGCCCCGGTCGATGGTCGGGAACACCCACCGCGCGTAATCCTGCCCCAATGCGCCGGTGCGGGAAATCACGTCCAGCGCCCCCAGCAACAGGAACCCCGCCAGCGCGATCCAGAACACCTGCGCCATCACCGGGCTGCGCAGCACCGACAGGTCCAGCCGGTCGTTGGCCAGTAGCCAGCCCAGCCACAGCCCGCCCAGAAACAGCACCTGCCAGCCGAAAACGTTGAAATAGATCCCGATATTGATCGGATGGCCCATGGCGGCCAGCGCCGCCTCGATCGGCAGTTGCGCCTGATCGGGCAGCGAGGTCTGCGCCAGCAGCCACAGGAAGGCCGACCCCGCGAACACCGCCGGCGCCCGCCCGGCATGGAACTGGCGCAGGACGAAAGGCGTGGCCAGCACGAACCAGACATACATCGGCAGGATGCCCATATGGATCGTTCCCGTCACCAGCATCAGCGAGGCGGCAGAGAACACCACCGGCTCCGCCGTCTGCTGGCGCAGGATCGTCGCGGGGATCCCCAGCATCGGCAGGGCCAGCGCCAGCGCAAGGAAGAACAGCACCAGCCCCGCCTGATAGCGCCAGATCAGCCCGGCGCGGCCCAGCAGGCCCCGGGTCATCACCCCCTCGCCGTATTTCAACAGCTTGCGCCCATAGACCATCGCCATCACCAGACCCGACAGAAAGACGAAGCCCTGCGCATCCTCGACCCAGCCGAAGGCATGGTGGTTCACATGGCCCAAGGGCGCCTGCAACAGCCCGTTGATATGCGCGATCATCATGAAAAAGAGGAACCAGCCGCGAAAGCCGTCCAGAATGGTGAATCGCATTGCCTGTTCCTTCATGCAGCGCCGGGGGCCGGTACATCGACCGGGCCGCCCCTTTCGCATGTCAGGATACAAGAGGAAATAGCCAGCCGCGCCAAAGGCTTCCGTGAACAGGCGGCATCCTGCGCACCCCGCCCCGCCCAATCGGCGGAAAGGGGCCGGCCGGGGCGATGACGCCCCGGCCGGTTCATTTCGACGGGATCGGCGCTGCCGGGCGCCCGCTACTCCGCCGCCTCCAGCGCCGCGATCTCATCCCGCAGCTTGTCGAGGATCGCGGCAGGATCGGCGAGACCCTTTTCCCGCGCACGCGCCACCCAGTCCGCCTCCAGCGGCTGCGCCTGTTCCCGCAGGGCGGCCAGGAAAGCCGCGTCGGCCGTGTCGATCCGATAGCCCGCCGCGCGCAGCTTGTCGAACGCCTCATGTTCCTTCACATATTGCGCCGCCCCGATGGCCGGGCCGAGCTTGCCGATGGTGATCGCGTCGATCGCCGCCCGGTCCGCCTCGGAAATCCGGTCCCAGGATTCCTGCCGGACCCCGATCATCATGCTTGGCGCCCCCATGCGGCTCTGTTGCACAAATCGGCTGAGGGCCGGAGTTCCCCTTTCCCCGGACAGACTTATCCTGTGACTTCCGTGATGG
>NZ_JAVKPH010000092.1:0-2068 GCF_031432425.1 Ruixingdingia sedimenti
CGCATCGAGGACCTCATGCCCTGGCGCCACGCCCAGCCGTCAAGCCTCGCCGCATAGGGCCTCGACGTCGCGCTTACCAATGAAGACGACCTAGCTGCGGTGAGGACGATGTTCGACCGGATCGAAAGCGTGGAGGATGGGCGTAGCGCCCGCTGTTCTGTTCGGGCGTTTGGTGCTTTCTGCTGTCCTCCATCTAGACAGAAACGACTGCAAGACCGGGAAAGCGCTTTCCGCCGTTGTGTTTGTATTGTATAGAAATGAATACAAACACAACGGCTATCCCTAACCACACAACACACCATGAACATCACGACCAGACCCACCACAGCCATCGCCTACACCCGCGTCTCCTCAGAGAAGCAGCGCAAGAGCGGGCAAAGCTTGGCAGAGCAGCGCCTAGCCATCGAGACATATGCACACCACAGCCATCTTCGTATCGTGGATTGGTTCGAGGATGTAGCGTCAGCAGGTGGTGCGCGCAGTATTTCCCGGCGAGCAGGTTTTCAGGCAGCTGTCGACAAGGCTGAGAAGCTCGGTGTGCCTATTGTCGTTGCCAGCTTCGATCGGCTGTCACGGGATCTGAAGAGCTTCGTTGATTTTGTGCGCCATCGGAATCTTGTGTTCCTCTCTGCCGAAGAGGGCTCTTATCTGACCCCTGCGAATCTCGAAGCAAGGATCGCCCGCGCCGAGGCCAACAACATGCGTCGCAGCCAGAGCGCCAAGGATGAATACGCTCAACGGCGTGCGCTTGGTCTTTCTGCGCGTAATCCCGATCTCGATGGTGCGCGCAAGAAGTCTGCCGATGTCCGCAGTGCCAAGGCACAGGCCAAGGCTGATCATCTTGCGAACATCCTCCGGTCCGATCCTTCCCTTGCCGATCTGTCGCTTCAGAAGCTCTCTGATCGTTTGAACGAGCTCGGACACCATGATCTCGAAGGCCGTGCATGGACCAAGGCTTCGGTCCACAGCGCGCTTACCCGCCTGAAGCAGGCGCCCGAGGGCGAGACACCAGAGCCAGCCTTGTCCGATCAGGATACCGCCGAGCTGGAGAAGAACCCCCTCTTCGGCATGTTCTGATCAAGTCAGCTTCGCTTGGCATTCCCGGTGGTGCGGTGAAAGGGGTTATCATGCCTCAGGCCTGAGTTGAGCAACAACGCCGTGGGTTGTGCTTCTCCGCGCCATATGCACTATGAGAAGCGGTCTCAAAGCGCTTGATCGTATCATATGCACATGGGGTCGCGAATGTCATATAAAGGGAACATTGCTTGGCCATTCTATTCCTTCTGGCCCTCCTGTTGGCGTGGCCAACGATGGGGCTGTCGATTGTTGCCTATGTCGTTCTTGCTGGATATCGAGTTTGGCTGGTTCGAAAGCGCGCGGCGAACGTCGAATTGATCGCTGAGGCAGCATATGTTTCCAGTAAGCCAGGAAACGAAGCCATCGCCTTGCATGCCAGAGTCTTTGCTCCTACGGTTGCTGAATTCTTCAGGGCCTATGGCACTACGGAGCATGGGTATAAGGATTTTGACGATCCACGCATGTATGCTGGTTATGTCAGCTACAACGGAAGTGATGAGTTCCTTGCAATCATAGCGCTCTCGCGAGAAGGGTGTGTCGTGTGTGGCTTTAGGCCGCCTGAGAGGTATGGTGAAGACGTATTGTCGCTAATGAAGAAGAAGATGTTCTTTGATAAAACACTTCAATCTGTAAGGGGGAATTCGTGATCTCTGATTGCTGGGTGATCAAAGCTGATTGAGTTCCGCAAACAACAAGGTCGCCAGAGAAATCTGGAGGCCTTGCGTATTATGAACCCTTATCTGGCCTTCGAGGCTCGGTGCATATCGGGACGGATGGACCCAAGCGGCTATTAGTCCATCTATTGTCGTCCAGATCGTCGTCTGACTGGTCGTGAACAAGTTTCTGAAGAAATAGGCGGGGCGCCTGTCTGACGAAGCTGACGGGCACTTCCTATCTGTCGGCTTCGTTCTGGTTACGGTCAGGACTCGTTCTCGCGTCATAGCCAGAACATGACGGTTGCAGCGAGGGCGACGGCGGAGAGGAAGACCTT
>NZ_JAVKPH010000093.1:0-2054 GCF_031432425.1 Ruixingdingia sedimenti
CGCCATTGCCCGCCATAAATGGCGTGGCGGGCAGTGGCTCCCTTTTGCCTCAGGAGCCGGGGGAAGTCATAAGACAAGGGCTTCTGATCGGTCATTTCTGCTCTGCCTCATTTGCGCTGAACTCCTCTGGCGAGCGCTGCAACACGAAGGCGCCCACCGTCTCGGCGGCCTTGCGCAGCGGATCGTCGAACAGATGGGCGTATCGCTGGGTGGTCTGAACCTGCGTATGGCCGAGCATCTGGCCGATCAAGGGGAGCGACGCGCCCGCCGACACGAGGATGCTGGCGAAGGAATGGCGGATGTCGTGGATCCGGACATTCGGCTGGAACTCGGTCTTGGGCTCGCCCTTGCGGTCGAGGACCGGCTTGCCCCTCGCGTCCAGCACCGACACCTCCGCGCCGAGCCCCGCCCTGCGGCAGACCGAGACCCATGTGCGCTTGATCTCGGTGAGCGGCTTGCCGGTCGGGCCGGGGAAAACGTAGGGGCTGATTGGTGTCCCCTCGGCCTTCGCCTTGGCGGCGGCCTTCATCTCGACCAGCAGCTGCACCGCCGGGCCCGAGAGCGGAACGCGATGCAGCTTGCGCTGCTTGGTGTGGGCCGAGGGCTTGGTCCAGACGCCGTTCTCGAGGTCGAACATCTCCCATGTCGCGCCCAGCACCTCGCCGCGCCGCGCGCCGGTGAGCATCAGCAGCTTGATCGCGTTCGCGGACATGGGCTCGGAATGCTCGTTCAGCGCCTGCGCCAGCGCGGCGATCTCGGTGCGGTTCAGATAGCGGTTCCGCTTTTCCTCCTGATTGCGGCGCACGCCCGAGGCAGGATTGTCGTCGCGCCATTTCCAGCGGATCGCGAGGTTGAACGCCTTGCGCAGCACCTCGACCGTGCGGTTGGCGCGGACGGGCGTGCCGCGGATCTCGGTGATGTCGCGGTGGAGCGCATCGACATCGTCATGGGTGATCTGCGCGACCTTCATCTTGCCGAAGCGGGGCAGGATGATCTTCTCCCACATCATCCGCTCGTCGGCCTGACTGCGCTCGGCTTTCTTGGGCAGGTGCTCGCGCGCATAGCGTTCCCACATCTCCTGCACCGTCGGAGCCTCGCGCTGCGCCTGCCGCTCGCCCATCGGGTCGAAGCCGAGATCGACCTCGCGCTTCATGTCCTTCGCGGTCTGGCGCGCGGCGGCCACGGTCCAGTCGGGCCAGGCGCCGATGGTGATCCGGCGCTGCCGCCCCTCGGCGCGGTAGTCGAGGATGAAGGACTTGGCCCCGCCCGGCGTGATGCGCAGGGCGAACCCCTTCACCTCCGCGTCCCACATCATGGTCTGTCCGCGCACCGGCGGCAGGGCCTTGCGGGCGGCGGCTTCGGTCAGTTTCTCGCTCATTCCAGCCTCCCCGTGTCAACACTGTGTCAACACATCATATGGCTGTTTTTGTCGTTCGCTGGCGGCGAGTAACAGGCGGTCGCGCCCAATAGCCACAATAAAACAGCTGTCTAGGAGACTAGGCCGGAAAACGCGTCAACAATCAAGGGTCTAGATGTTGTGGGTAATCTGGCTCATAACCTGAAGGCCGCAGGTTCAAATCCTGCCCCCGCAACCAAAAAATCCTGTAAAAACAGCGCGTTACACAGCACCTCTCGGGGTGCGATTTTGCGTTGCGGCGCGCGAACTAGCGCGCAACTAGCCGCCCGCAGGCACCGACTGCGGCGGGTCCAGCACCAGCCGGTGCCATGCCTCACGAAACTCGTCCCGGTCATATGCCCTCGGTTCAAGCCACCAGCGACCGCCATTCCGGTCCTGGGTCGCAAGGGCACGAACATCCTCAAGCCGCAGAACATAGCAGGCAGGGGTATCGCTGTTCGCATGGACGGTAATGATCCACCAATCAGACCGCAGACTGTGAAGGTCGGTGCCCAAGGGCACGGCGTGCCGCTTGCTCAGCGCCTTGGACTGGACCCCGAAGAAATGCGTTTCGTCGGCATCGGGGCTCTGTTGCACAAATCCTGTGAGGGATTCATCTCGTGAATCCAGCATGGTAGCTGGGTGGCATGAGCAGACC
>NZ_JAVKPH010000094.1:0-2040 GCF_031432425.1 Ruixingdingia sedimenti
AAACTTGTTCGTCGTCTTGCTCATGATGCTCCATCCTACTCAAGAGTTGGAGCCTCCGGCAAACCCGGCGCGGTTCAGACCTTTATCCCCCTGTCTTTCAACGCTTCTCTGAACCAATCAGCGTCGTAGCCCCTGTCAGCCAGCAGCCAACCCGCCTTCGGCAGACTGCCCAGAAGAGCCGCGGCGCCTGTGTAGTCGCTGACCTGGCCGGCCGACATGAAGAACCCGATCGGCCGCCCCGTGGCATCGGCAACGGCGTGCAGTTTGGTGTTCATGCCGCCTTTTGTCCGCCCGATCTGGCGTGTGCGCCCCCCTTTTTCACGCACAGGCTCGACGCCGTGCGGTGTGCCTTGAGATAGGTCGCATCGATCATGATCGTCTTGTGATCGGCGCTCTCAGCGGCCAGGCCGACCATGATCCGGGCGAAGACCCCGTTGTCACTCCAGCGCTTCCAACGGTTGTAGAGGGTCTTGGCGGGCCCGTATTCCTTCGGCGCATCACACCACCGCAACCCATTGCGGTTGATGAAGATTATGCCGCTGAGAACGCGGCGATCATCGACGCGGGGCTTGCCATGACTCTTGGGAAAGAACGGCTTCAGGCGTTCCATCTGGGCATCGCTCAGCCAGTAAAGATTGCTCATCGATCAGGTCTCCTTGCGGAGCCTGAATCATGCCAAACGCCTGAAATCAATGGGTCTGGAGCCTAGACCGCGTTTTCTGAACTGATAGGATGCCGCGCGTTGCGCCAGCCCACTTCCTTGACGCTTGCGTCCTCGTCGCGCAAAGTGCTGCAGATACAAGAAAAACCAATAGGCATGGCGCGGTAGATGAGCAGCGATATCAAGTCACTGAGTTCCTTTGTCTGGTCGATCGCCGAGACCTTGCGGGGTGATTTCAAGCAATCGGAATACGGTAAGGTCATCCTGCCCTTCGTGGTGCTTAGGCGTCTTGACTGCATTCTTGAGGCATCCAAACCCGCCGTTCTGGCGATGGCCGCGACACTGTCCGACGATTTAGACGACGAAGCGCGCGACACTTTGCTCGCCGGTGCGGTGGGGCAGGACATCCGCCTTTACAACCTGTCGCGCCTCACCTTTGCTAGCTTGAAAGGCCAGGATCCAAAGGACATCCACAAGAACCTGCTCGAGTATATCACCAAGTTCTCGCCCAACGTCCGTGACATCTTCCTCGACAAGTTCCTGTTCACCGACCAGTTGAAGCGTCTGAATGATGCTGGTCTTCTGTTCCGTGTTTTTGATCAGTTCACGCAGATCGACCTGCACCCCGAGGTGATTTCGAACCTAGAGATGGGCTACCTGTTCGAAGAGCTGATCCGTCGTTTCTCGGAGATCTCGAACGAAACCGCCGGTGAACATTATACCCCGCGCGAGGTGATCCGCTTGATCGTCTCGCTGCTGTTGGTCAATGACCGCGAGGCGCTGACCGGCTCTGGCGTGATCCGGCAGGTCTATGATCCGGCCGCTGGCACCGGCGGTATGCTGTCGCTTGCAGAGATGGAGATGAAGGCGCTGAATCCGCGCATTCGCGTCGAACTCTACGGCCAGGAGCTGAATCCCGAGTCCTATGCAATATGCAAGTCGGACATGCTGGTGACCGGGCACGATCCCGAGAACATCGCATATGGCAACACTCTGACGCAGGACGCACATCGCAAGCGGCGGTTCCATTACATGTTGTCGAACCCGCCCTACGGTGTGGACTGGAAGAAATACGCCGACGCGATCAAGGACGAGGCGGACACGCAGGGCAAGAACGGGCGCTTCGGCGCGGGCTTGCCGCGCATCTCTGACGGGCAGTTGCTGTTCCTGCAGCACATGATCTCCAAGATGCGCAACGACGAACAAGGGTCGCGCATCGGCATCGTCATGAACGGCTCGCCCCTTTTCACCGGCGGTGCCGGGTCGGGCGAAAGCGAGATCCGCCGCTGGATGCTGGAAAACGGCTCTGTTGCACAAATCCTGTGAGGGATTCATCTCGTGAATCCAGCATGGTAGCTGGGTGGCATGAGCAGACCGAC
>NZ_JAVKPH010000095.1:0-2023 GCF_031432425.1 Ruixingdingia sedimenti
CCGTGCTCAACGGCTTCACCGCGCTCGGCACGCCCATCACAGAGGTCGCAGGATAAATCTGTCCGGGGAAAGGGGAAGTCCGATCAGCAGCCGATTTGTGCAACAGAGCCCCGCTCTGTCATCCCCGGCGGCCCGGGCCGCGATCTCGGCATCCTTTGCCGCGCGGAAGGATTTCAGCAATCGATCCGCCACCGGTTCGATGGCGGCGGAGAGGCTGGCGTGGCTGGCCCTCGGGTCAAGCTCGGCCCGGACCACGCGATCCACCTCGAAATCGTCGTAATAGCCAAGGGCATCCAGTTTCGCCCGCAGGTCCAGCACCTGATCCGGATCGGCCACCGCCTCCAGTTCCGCCGTCTCGTAATAGGTGCGGAAGGCGGTCAGGATGTCCTCGGCACTGTTGGCAAAGTCCAGGATATAGGTCGTATCCTTGGTGATCCCGCCCGCAGAATACGCCCGGTTCAGCCGCGAAAGCGTCTGCACCGCCTGGATGCCCGCCAGCCGCCGGTCAACATACATGCCGCAGAGCAGCGGCTGGTCGAAGCCGGTCTGGAACTTGTTTGCGACGATCAGCACATGGAATTCCGGCCCCTTGAACGACTCGCGAATGTCGCCGCGCAGGCCGGAGTTCAACGCCTTCGAGGTCTCGGTGAAGGGGTCGGGGCCGCTGTCGGTGTCGTTCACCTCGCCCGAGAACGCGACCAGCGTCCCCAGCCCATAGCTCTTTTCCGCGATGTATTTCTGCATGGCGATCTGCCAGCGCACCGCCTCCTTGCGGCTTTCGACCACCACCATCGCCTTGGCTCGCCCGTCCAGCAGCGGCATCACCATGGCGCGGTAATGCTCGACCACGATAGCGACCTTCTGGGCGATATTCCACGGATGCAGCTTTACCCATTGCATCAGCGCCTTTTGCGCCGCGCTGCGCTCGACCTCGCGGTCGTCCATTTCCTCGCCCCCCTTCGCCAGCCGGAAGGCCAGCGCATAGGGGGTGTAGTTCTTCAGCACGTCGAGGATGAAGCCCTCCTCGATGGCCTGCCGCATCGAATAGACATGGAACGGCACCGGCAGGTTGCCGGGGCCGACGGGCGCGGCGGGATCGGGGCGGCGGCCGAACAGTTCCATCGTCTTGACCTTAGGCGTGGCGGTAAAGGCGATGAAGCTGATCCCCGAGGCGCCGGCCTTCGCCGCCATGTTCGCGGCCAGCACGTCCTCGGCGCTGATCTCGCCGCCATCCTGCAATTCGGCCAGTTCCTCGGCTGACAGCACCTGCTTCAGCTTCGAGGCCGCCTCGCCGGTCTGGCTGGAATGCGCCTCGTCGGCGATCACCGCGAAACGCTTGCCGCTGGTCGCCGCCAGGTCCTGCACCGCCTTCAGCGCAAAGGGGAATGTCTGGATGGTGCAGACCACGATCTTCTTGCCGCCCGCCAGCGCCTCGGCAAGCTGGCCGCTTTTCGCCCCCGATTCATTGGTGATCGTCGCCACCACGCCGGTGGTGCGCTCAAAGGCAAAGATCGCCTCCTGCAACTGCGTGTCGATCACATTGCGATCCGACACCACGACGACCGAGGAAAAGATTTTCTCGTCCCGTTCGTCATGCAGGTCGGCCAGCAGATGCGCCGTCCAGGCGATGGAGTTGGTCTTGCCTGATCCCGCCGAATGCTGGATCAGGTATTTCCCGCTCGGCCCCTCGTCCAGCACCGCCGCCCGCAGCTTGCGGGTCGCATCAAGCTGGTGGAAGCGCGGGAAGATCATCCCGATCAGCTGCTTCTTCGCATCCCTCATGCCGACCATGTAGCGGCCGAGGATTTCCAGCCAGCTTTCGCGTGCCCAGATATCTTCCCACAGATAGGCGGTGCGATGACCGTTCGGGTTGACCGGATTGCCCGCGGCCCCGTGATCGCCCTTGTTGAAGGGCAGGAAGCGCGTGTCCGGCCCGTCCAGCCGCGTAGGGCGTGTTGACAAAAGGGATTCACCGGGCGCGGTGATCGTGATTCAAGCTGGTATCTGCAATGGAGACCAGCGT
>NZ_JAVKPH010000096.1:0-1970 GCF_031432425.1 Ruixingdingia sedimenti
ATTTCAAGATGACCGGCATCAGTATCGAGGTCGAGCTCCGCAACGAGGAACTCCGCGAAGCCCTGCGCGGGATGCTCGTCCGCATGGATCGTCGCCAGCCCTTCATGACGGCCGTCGGCGAACGCCTGATGACCTCGACCAAGGATCGGTTCAGGAGCGAGACCGATCCCGACGGGCGTGCCTGGCAGCCGCTGCGCCCCCGGACGATCAAGGCGCGTACCGCGAACGGCCAGATCCCGATCACCATCTTGCGCTCCAACAGCAAGGGCAAGATCGGATCGTCCCTCGCCGGTTCGATCAACTATGTCGCCACCGAGGACGAGGTGCGGATCGGCTCGCCCGTTGCCTATGCAGCGATCCACCAGCTGGGCGGCCAGATCCAACGCAAGTCCCGCGGCGCGAAGATCTACCGCATGAAGGACGATGCCGGACAGATCGGCCGGCGCTTCGCCAAGAAAGCGGAGGCGAACCATGTCACCGATGTCACGATCGCCGCGCACAGCATCACCATTCCGGCCCGGCCCTTCCTTGGTCTGACAGCGGCCGACGAGGCGGCGATCCTGGAGGACGCGGAGGACTGGTTGTCCCCCTGACGAGGCGAGCAGGAAAGAAGCCCGCTGAGCGGCCTAGCCGCCTCCGGGGTGTCACGCCCCGCGAAAACCGCCCGACCCCTGTTAGCCCCCCGTTAGGATCGCTTGCAGGGGCATCTGCGCCGCCCGCCGCCGATTGGGGGTTGAGTGGCGGCACCGCCCGGCGCATCCTGCCCGCACAGGCACCGCGCGGCGGGGGGATCTGACCGGAGATCATCTCCGGGCGATATGCCCGCCCCGATCGCGCAAAGGTCGTCCAGCACCAACTGGATGACCGCTCCATGCCCGACCCCGTCCCGCAGCCCCTGACCGCCCGTATCGAGGTGTTCCGCCCCGGCACGTTCAAGCCGATGGATGGCGCGTCGATCACCTATACGGCGGCGGATCTGCGCGCCATCGCGGACGCCTACGACCCCGAGACCGCCCCGGCGCCGATCGTCGTGGGCCACCCGGACACGGACGCGCCCGCCTTCGGCTGGGTCGAGAGCTTCGACTACGATCCGCAGGCCGAGCGGCTCTTCGCCAATCTCCACGAGATCGAGCCCCAGTTCGCCGATCTGGTGAAGGCCGGGCGGTTCCGAAAGGTCAGCATGGCCTATTTCGCGCCGGCGCAGCCGCACAACCCGGTACCCGGCACCTGGTATCCCAAGCATGTGGGGTTCCTGGGCGCGGCAGCGCCGGGGGTGAGCGGGCTCCGGAACGTGAAGTTCGCAGGCGAGGGCGGCGCCGTCTTTACCGCCGCTTTCGGCGATCGTGGCCTCGAAGAGACCGCCTCGCTGCTGCGCCTCCTGCGCGACCTGATCATCGAGAAATTCGGGCTGGAGGACGCCGACCGCGCGCTGCCGGCCTACCGCCTGGAATGGCTGGGAGAGAAGGAGGCGAGCCCGCGCGGCCCGACCTATTCCGCCCCCACCGATCCCGACCCCACCGAACCCACCCCCGAAGAGGAGCCCGCTGTGTCCAAGCAGCCCGATCCGGCTTTCGCTGCGCGCGAAGCCGACCTGACCGCGCGCGAGGCCGAGATCGCCCGTCGCGAGACCGCCGCCGCCCACGTCGAGCATGTCAGTTTCGCCGAACGCCTGGTGACCGAAGGCAAGCTGCTGCCCGCCCTGAAGGACAAGGTGGTCGCCATCTTCGACGTGCTGCCGGCCACGCAGTCGGTGGCCTTCGCCGAAGGCGCCGAAAAGATCACGCCGGGCGCCGCCCTGCGCGAGGTACTCGATGCGCTGCCCAAGGTCGCGAGCTTCGGCGAGATGGACCTGGGCGCTGATCCTGGCAAGGGCGGGCGCGCAGTCGAATTCGCCGCCGACGGCCGCCCGGTCGATCCCTCCGGCCTCGAACTCCACCGGAAGGCCGAGCGGTACCAGCTCGACCACCCCA
>NZ_JAVKPH010000097.1:0-1930 GCF_031432425.1 Ruixingdingia sedimenti
CGTGTTTCCCGCTAGGCCCTGTTCATCCTGTTGTTGACGAGTTCGTTGACGACGTTTGGGTCTGCGAGTGTCGAGGTATCGCCGAGTGTTGCGAAGTCGTTTTCGGCGATCTTGCGCAGGATGCGGCGCATGATCTTGCCGGATCGGGTCTTGGGCAGGCCGGGGGCCCACTGGATCAGGTCGGGTTTGGCGATCGGGCCGATTTCCTGGCGCACCCAGGCTTCCAGTTCGCGCTTCAGCGCGTCGGTGGGCTCCACATCGTTCATCAGCGTGACATAGGCGTAGATGCCCTGGCCCTTGATGTCGTGCGGATAGCCGACCACCGCCGCCTCGGCCACCTTGGGGTGGGCGACCAGCGCCGATTCCACCTCTGCCGTGCCCATCCGGTGGCCCGAGACGTTGATCACGTCGTCCACCCGCCCGGTGATCCAGTAATACCCGTCGCCGTCCCGCCGGCAGCCGTCGCCGGTGAAGTAATAGCCCTTGTACTGGCTGAAATACGCCTCTTCGAAGCGCGCGTGATCGCCCCAGAGCGTGCGCATCTGCCCCGGCCAGCTGTCGGCGATGCAGAGCACGCCTTCCGCCTCCGTCGCCTCCTGCACCGCGCCGGTCGCGGCGTCCAGCACCACCGGCTGCACCCCGAAGAAGGGCCGCGTCGCAGCCCCCGGCTTGGTCGGGATCGCGCCGGGCAGCGGCGTGATGATATGGCCGCCGGTTTCCGTCTGCCAGTAGGTGTCGACGATCGGGCAGCGGCCCTTGCCCACATGGGTGTCGTACCAGTTCCAGGCCTCGGGGTTGATCGGCTCGCCGACCGTGCCCAGAAGCCGCAGCGACGACAGGTCGTGCTTCTCGATCCACTCCGCCCCGAGCCCCATCAGGCTGCGGATCGCGGTGGGGGCGGTGTAGAACTGCGTCACCTTGTGTTTCGCGCAGACCTGCCAGAAGCGGCCCGCGTCGGGCCAGGTCGGCACGCCCTCGAACATCACCGTGGTGGCGCCGTTGGCCAGCGGGCCATAGAGGATATAGCTGTGCCCCGTCACCCAGCCCACATCCGCGGTGCACCAGAAGACATCGCCGTCATGGTAGTCGAAGGTCAGCCGATGCGTCATCGCGGCATAGACCAGATAGCCGCCCGAGCTATGCACGACCCCCTTCGGCCGCCCCGTGGACCCCGAGGTATAGAGGATGAACAGCGGATCCTCGGCCCCCATTTCGGCATAGGCGCAATAGGGCGCGGCCGCGGCCATTTCGGCCTTCGCGTCGATGTCGCGCCCGTCCACCCAGGTGGTCTGGTCGCCGGTGTGTTTCACGACGAGGCATTTCACCCGGTCGTCGCAATGCAAGAGCGCCGCGTCGGTATTGGCCTTGAGCGCCGTCTTGCGCCCGCCGCGGGGGGCGAAATCGGCGGTGATCACCGCCTTGGCCTCGCAATCGTTGATGCGGTTGGCGAGCGCGTCGGGCGAGAAGCCGGCAAAGACCACCGAATGCACCGCCCCGATGCGCGCGCAGGCGAGCATGGCATAGGCCGCCTCGGGGATCATCGGCAGGTAGATCACCACCCGGTCGCCGCGGGCGATCCCGTGGGATTTCAGCACATTGGCCATGCGGCAGGTGTTTTCCAGCAGCTCCGCATAGCTGATGTGCCGCGCCGGCGCCGCGGGATCGTCGGGTTCCCAGATGATCGCCGTCCGGGTGGCGCGTTTCACCATGTGGCGGTCGATGCAGTTGGCGCTGACGTTCAGCGTGCCGTCCTCGTACCAGCGGATCGAAACCGCGCCCGGCGCGAAACTGGTGTCCTTGACCCGGCTGTAAGGCCGGATCCAGTCCACCACCAACCCCTCGCGACCCCAGAACCCCGCAGGATCCGACACCGACGACGCATACAGACGCGCGTAGCCATCAGCGTCAAGGTGCGCCGTGGACGTGAATT
>NZ_JAVKPH010000098.1:0-1855 GCF_031432425.1 Ruixingdingia sedimenti
AAGCGAGTTATTGACTACAACGTTAAGGTGCGTGTTCGTGCGGATGGGGGTGGAGTTGATCTGTCGAACGTGAAGATGTCGATGAACCCTTTCGACGAGATTGCGGTCGAGGAGGCGATCCGTCTGAAGGAGTCGGGAGTTGCGTCTGAGGTGGTGGTCGTTTCGGTGGGCGTGAAGCAGGCGGCGGAGACGTTGCGGACGGCGCTGGCGATGGGTGCGGACCGTGCGATCCTCGTGGTTGCGGCGGATGACGTGCATCGGGACATCGAGCCTCTGGCGGTTGCGAAGATCCTGGCGGCGGTCGCGAAGGACGAGCAGCCGGGGCTGGTGATCGCCGGCAAGCAGGCGATCGACAACGACATGAATGCGACCGGGCAGATGCTTGCGGCGCTGCTCGGCTGGGGTCAGGCGACGTTTGCCTCGGAAGTGGTGGTGGAGGGCGGTTCCGCCACGGTCACGCGCGAGGTCGACGGGGGTCTTCAGACGATCCGCGTGCAGCTTCCGGCGGTGATCACCGCGGACCTGCGGCTGAACGAGCCGCGCTATGCGTCGCTTCCGAACATCATGAAGGCGAAGAAGAAGCCTTTGGATGAAAAGACCGCCGCGGATTACGGGGTGGACGTCGCGCCGCGGCTGACGGTTGTCGGCACGGCGGAGCCCGCGGGCCGCAAGGCCGGGGTGAAGGTCGGTTCGGTGGACGAGCTGATTGCGAAACTGAAGGACGAGGGTGTGATCTGATGGCTGTTCTCCTTCTTGCGGATGCGTCTGGCGGGCATCTTGCGGCTGATTCGGTTTCGAAAACGTTGACGGCGGTGCAGTCTCTGGGCGAGGTGCATGTGCTGGTGGCGGGTCCGGCGGCGGCTGCGGCCGAGGCGGCGGGGCTTTCGGGCGTGGCGAAGGTGCTGCATGCCGAGGACGCGCATGGGCTGGCGGAACCCGTGGCGGCGCTGGTCGCGGGGCTTGCGGGCGGCTACGGCCATATCGCGGCGCCGTCGACGGCGTTCGCCAAGAACGTCCTGCCGCGGGTTGCGGCGCTTCTGGACGTGATGGTGATCCCGGATGTGACGGCGGTGATCGACGCCGAGACGTTCGAGCGGCCGATTTATGCGGGAAATGCGGTGCAGCGGGTGAGATCTTCAGACTCTGTCAAGGTTTTCACGGTACGCACGGCAAGCTTCCCCGCGGCGGGTGCGGGGGGCGCGGCAGAGGTGACCCCCGTTGCGGCGGCGGGGGATGGCGGTCTGTCGTCCTGGGTTGAAGACCGGGTTGCGGCCTCGGACCGGCCGGAACTGACGAGTGCGAAGATCGTGGTGTCTGGCGGGCGCGGGCTCGGCAGCCAGGAGAACTTTGCGCTGATCGAGGCGCTGGCGGACAAGCTCGGCGCGGCGGTGGGCGCGAGCCGCGCCGCGGTGGATTCGGGCTTTGCACCGAACGACCTGCAGGTGGGGCAGACGGGCAAGGTGGTTGCGCCGCAGCTTTACGTTGCGGTGGGGATTTCGGGGGCGATCCAGCATCTTGCGGGGATGAAGGACGCGAAGGTGATCGTGGCGGTCAACAAGGACGAGGAGGCGCCGATCTTCCAGGTGGCGGACTACGGGCTTGTGGCGGACCTGTTCCAGGCGCTGCCGGAACTGACCGGGAAGCTCTGAGGCGGACGGGCCGGGACCGGGGGCCGCGCGGGATCCCCGCCGGCCCCCGGCCCCCGCACCCCCCGAAGGGCCCCCGCGCGGGTCCCATGCGCAGGCCGGGGCAAGCCCTCGCCTGCGCATCGCGCCTGCATCGGCGCGCAACGCCCGCTGGCCGGCCCGGCCGCAGGGACGGGAGCGCGCCGCGCGGGGATATTTGGGGACAGAAA
>NZ_JAVKPH010000099.1:0-1732 GCF_031432425.1 Ruixingdingia sedimenti
CGGGGTGGAGCAGCCCGGTAGCTCGTCAGGCTCATAACCTGAAGGCCGCAGGTTCAAATCCTGCCCCCGCAACCAAAATCCGCAAAGATATCAGATACTAAGAACCCGACGCAAACCGTCGGGTTTTTGGCGTTCCAGTTTACATCAACGCCACATCAACACCAGAACAGAAAAACAGCACCAGAACGCAGAAGCGGGCATAGGCACGCAGCGGCAGGTATTGGGAGTGGCGGCCGCAACGGCTAGCCACCGTCTGCTAGACCTCGATGCTTGTACCTGCTGCCACTAGCGCGGCGGCTTGGATCGAAACAGGCGTGAAAAGATTGATGTCGAGCTCAGGCGTTTCGATCCCGACCACCAAAGAATACCGCGTTTTGCTTGCCTCTCTGCCAAGTGCGCGGCGCTCTCGCCACCAACCTGAAATCGGATAGACGTAGATTAGGTCCCGTTCGACGAGCTCGACCGCACTGCCTTCCCAGGTGTCGCTGTGGATCGATCCCGCGGAGATGGATTTCGGTCCAAAGAACCAGCCGTCGTTGTCTTCATTCACCGGGCGCGGATCGTCCTCATCCCGATCATCCTTGTTGACGCGTCGAAGGAAATTCCCGTCGGTTTCCCTCGCGCGCTTCAAATCAAAGCGCAGGCCAAACGACTGATATCGAGCGGGGTCGATCGCGCTGGCAAAGCTTGGGTTAGGCTCGATGAAATACGACAGAGTGACCTTTAGGCGCACGCTTTGATCGCCTAGCCCTTCAAGAACGTCTCGTGGCCACGGTAGGCGATACACATGGGATTCGCTGAACCGAACACTCCCATCTTCAATCCTGAAAGGCTGAATGTACTTCTGAGCGACGAGGGCAAGGTCATTCGATGCCGACGCCAAGGCGCGCTTCAAATCCGGCACGCCGTACCCATACTTTCTTGCGAGGTTTTTTCGATCACTCTTCGACGCGGAGCCGTTGAACTCACCGAGCATATGGGGGGTCCAGCGCGCACTATGGACCATCAAAGCACGTACTGTTTCAGGCCAGTAATCGGGATGCTCCGACATGATGCTGGCAGCCATCCGACCAGCTTGTGCTGTGGCCGCGCTTGTGGCCCAGAATGGCGTGACTGAGTTGGCACCAGCAGATTTTGACGTCGTGAGCAACGAAAGAGATGGGAGACCGGAGACCGCCTCCGATCCAGATCGACTGAGTGCACGGTTCCCTGCTTCAAAGACGACCTCGGGCTTAATGGGAGATTGGTTTGAACGCCAAAGTGTTGTCGTTCGACTGTAGGGGCTGCGCTCTCCGGGTCGCGCCCAGCCGGACCAGTCCCGGTAGCTTCTCTCCGCGATTTCCGACTTGATGGTAGTGCCACCTACCGTCAGTGCGTTCCAAGCCTGCGCTGGATCCTCGCCAGGGAAGGCATCGCCGTCTGCGATCTCTTCCGCCCTTGAATTGTCCCGGATGTTCCCAAGTGCTTGAACAAACAGGCGGCGGATGTGGTCAGGACCTTCGTCAATTGCATCGGTGCCGGAACTGATCTGGTCTAGGGCTGAACTCCAACCGGTCGGTTCCGCCCCGGAACGATCCTCGTTGGTGATTGCCATGCAGTAGACCCGTGCGCGACCTGGAGCGGAGATCTCCGGAAGGGATGCCGCTGACTTGGTTATGAACCGCGCCGGGTTTGCCGGAGGCTCCAACTCCTGAGTAGGATGGAGCATCATGAGCAAGACGACGAACAAGTT